>JBPCOQ010000205.1:0-33686 GCA_051000095.1 Bryobacteraceae bacterium
AACGGCATCCCCCTTCAAATGGACCTTCACTCGCCGCGATCTTCACACGCTTCTGGCCAAGATCGCCGCCAAACAGCTGGCTCCGGCAGCCTGACGGAATACGTCACCGTAATTCCGAATGTGGGTAGCTAAGCGACCGGCCGAACTCGGCCTGCAAATCGTGCAATCTGCGTAGCCTCAACAATGGGTTTCTGGAGAGCTTGTCCCAATCTCAAAGAACTCGCAACGACAACAGTGCGCCGGCGCCGTGGCAAGATAGAAAAGCGACTATGCCGAAAGTCACCGTTCAAATCGACACCGATACTTGTATCACCGCCGCCAACTGCGTTGGGATTGCACCCAGGCTTTTCCAGATCGGCAACGAGCCTTACGTCGAACTACTGGATCGCGCTGGCGCTGTGCAGGGTACCAAGTACACTTTTGACGCGACTCCCGCGGAAATGGAGCTGCTCGAGGAGGCAGTAGACTCCTGCCCCACCCGCGCCATCAGCATCACAACATAATCGCGGGGAAACTTGTGAGTGGGGTGGGCTTCAGCCCGCCTTCTGGAGCGCAGTCTGAGCGCCGTACCGTCTCAATCCGTCTTTTCCTTCAGCCGGGAAGACGGCGGAACCAGCCCATTGATCCGGTAATAAACCACCAGTTGGCCATAATGCTCGCCCGCATGTTCGATAAACCCAGGCCATAGCGCGGGAGATTTGGCGAGCCGCTCGTCCGTGAACTGTTTCAAGACTGCTGTGCTGTCCTCTATGGACTGCTTCAGCGCTGCTACGACTTCAGCCTTCGTTTTATACTTGTCGCGAGGCAACTCGACGAAATCCACCTTCGCTCCGTTTGCTGCCTTTGCGACATAGTTGTTCGACGTGGCAATGTGGAGCACGACTTCGGCGAAGCTGCGAACATCCTTCACGGGCCGGTAGCCATACTTTGACTCCGGGAAATCTTCGGCCATCGCCAGGATCTTCTTATTCACAGTCTCGAAGTTAATCTGCATGCTCTGCGAGAGCGTGGGCTACTTCCTCGGCTGCTCCTGAGCGACTGCCGGAATCATCGTCAAGACCGCACAGAGTGGCAAGTAACGCAAGCGTTGCATCATAATCCTCCTTGGTGGATCAAATTGAGTGTATGCGCCATCCGCGCCAAAAGAAACGCATTTGGGGTGAAACGGCAGCCGCCCTCGCCTTCGTATTTCTCTGCCTGCCCGGTGCTACCCTCGCAGCCCAGCGTTGGGAGGTGCAGTTTTTTCACGATAAAGATGAATCCGCACTCGAGTTCCGAGATCTCCAGTGCCCTTCCCCGCAACGCTGTATCGCTGTGGGCGTTCTGCAAGACGAGAAGCATCGGCCCAAGGGGACTGGGGTCGTTACCAGCGATGGCGGGGAGCACTGGTCCTATGTCGAACTCAAGGAGCTGCCGGTCTCACTGTTTTTCCTGAACGATTCCATCGGCTGGATGGCAACCGCCAACGGCATCTGGCAAACCGGGGAGGCTGGCCGAAGCTGGAAGAAATTGAAGGGCCTGAAGGGGATTGAACGGCTCTGGTTCCAGGATCCCGCGCACGGTTGGGCAGTGGGTTATCCGAAAGCCATTTACGAAACAATCGATGGTGGTAAGAACTGGACTAAGTCCGCCGCCGCCCAAAAGCCCGCTACGCCGGCGGAAGAAACAGACTTCACCTCCATTAGCTTCAAAGGACCGCTGGGAATCATTGCCGGCAATTGGGTGCCTGGTCAGCACCAAGCCCTCCCGGCTTGGATGGATCCGGCCAACGAGCGTAGAACCTTTCCGAGACAGAGCACCACCCTGTTCTTGCAAACGGTGGATGGCGGAAAGAATTGGGAACTGCTCAACCGCTCCGGAGATGGCTACGTTAGCCGTTTGCGTCTTTCAGCACTGGACTTCGCGCTCGTTCTTTTTGAGTTCCCGGACCGTGCCGGCGTCCCCTCGGGACTTTTTCGAATCGACCACAAAACTCACAAGGCTGTCTCTATCTTCGAGCAATCCGGAATGGTGGTTCGGGATTTAGCGATCCTGCCCGATGGAGATGTTCTACTCGCGGCCATTGAACTGGCTGGGAAATCGAGCCAGATCCCGATTCCGGGTAAGTTGAAAATCCTCCACAGCCGAAGTCTGCAAACCTGGCTGGATATCCCCGTGGATTACCGCGCGACTGCCACCCGTCCCGTAATTGCCGCCGCCGATTCGACGCACATCTGGGTCGCAACCGACACCGGCATGATCCTGAAATTGACTGAGTAAGGGAGACTTGCTATCTCACTTCCGCCTGTCGAATCCTCTGCTCGATCAGCCCTACGATCCGCGCCAAGTGCTGCGCATCGATGGGTTTGCTCAATACAAATCCCGCTTCGCCCTGGAACGCCTTCGCGAGTTCCGCGTCATATCCGTCCGTGAGAAGAACAAAACTGTCCACGTAATTTCGAACGCGCTCGTAAAGATCCACCCAATTCATTCCGGGAACACGCGTGGAACAGACGGACGCATCAAACTTGAGCCGTTGCACCAGGTCCGCTGCTTCATCGGCGCTCGACACCGGGATTACCCGGTGTCCGCGCTTGCTCAACTGATCCACCAGTTGCTTTTGGGTAGCTGCCTCCGGCTCGATGGCTATAAAGGTAAGCGCACGTTCGTAAGGATGAACTTGTGGCGCCGGCCCGCTGATCTGCGGCTGCCCGGATTCGATCAGCGGCAGCTCGACTTCGAATCGGGATTGAGCCGCCGAGAGATGGGCCAGCCGGATCTCGCCTCCATGGCTTTTGATAATCGCCCTGCACAGCCCGAGTCCGAGCACGCCGCTTTCGGCTTCTGTGTCACTGAAAGGGTCCGCCCCGCGCGCTTCACTCAATTGGGTGTGATAGCTGATCTCGAACAGGATGCGCTTGGCGAGCAGGCTTGTAGAGACCGACATGTAGGAGACCCGCTGGTCCGGGGCGATGTCTCGCGCCTCGGCCGCTGCCTGTTCAGCGTGCACCAACAGGTTTAGAAAAACCTGCTCCAGTTGCCCCTGCGATCCCATCACCATCACTCTCTGATTGAGGATCTGGGGCAGAATCTCGATCCCTTTTTGCTTGCGCTCGTCCGATCGGAATCGTAACAACCCCAACAAAAGCGCATGAATGTCCACGGGTTGCGCTTCCATCCGTCCGATTTTTCCAAACGAAACCAGCCGCGCCACGATTTCAGATGCACGCTGGGCCTCGGATCGAATCAGCTCCATCTCGGGACCGTACTCACGCCCGCGGCGTTGCTTCAAATCACCAATCAACTCGAGAATCGAACTGAGCGGATTCCGCAGCTCGGTGGCTACGCCGGAAATCAGTTGTCCTCCGGCCGCCAGCCTTTCGCTCCGAAACAGTTGCTTCCGGATCGATTTCTGATCCTGCAGGCGCAATGCTGTCGCAACCTGGTTCGCCAGGTGCTGCATCGAGGTCTGTTCCTCTTGCCCGAAAACGTGCTCTTGTTTCGCGTACCCCAGTTCCATGACACCCAGGAGCTCGTTCTGCGCAAACATAGGAACAAACATCATGGAGCGCTGCAACTCGCGCTCCCCATTGGCCTTAAAAAAAGGGCTGCGCCTGGTATCCGGCATGGCCAGCAAGGTTCGATTTCGAAGACACAGCGCAACTCCGGTAGCCATGGGACCTACCGGTGCTTCCGGACTGATCCTGATCTGTTCCGAAGAGGAGGACGCGACGCTTTCGAGCAGCTTCGATCCGCGGTTATATAAGTACAGTGAAACGCGACATCCCTCCGAGACCTTGGGGACGCCGGCATTCAGTTTGCTCAATATCTCCGGTGGCGAGGCTGCGCTGGCAACTTCTTCGACCAAGCGATTCAAAGTGCGCAACTGATGCCTTTGAAAAGCCATCCGCCGCTCGCGCACCCACCATATGCCCAACACTCCGCACACCGCCAGCAAAATCGATAGCAGCAGACCTACGGGAACCGCCCTCGTTTTATCGACCAGAGTTATACCGGATAAGTCCGGGAGCAGGATCCGGTAGCCGCGGTTATAGGGAGGAGCGCTCGCGTACGCCGTTGCAATGCCGGTAACCCGAACGTGATCGCCGGCCTGGAAGGCACTCAGTCCAGGGCTGCCGTTTTTCCCGGGATTCGGAAGAACAACATCGATACTGTCTCGCGTCTCTTCGATTCTGAGGACATCGCCGGAAGCGGCTTCCGCCGATTGCCCGACAACCCCTTGCACAGTGATCAGGACTCCGATAAAGCGGATCGAGTTCAGCTCAGCGATGCTGACAGCGCGCGGCGCGGGAGGCGGCGAAGTCTGGAACTTCTGAATATCCCGAACGGACAGCATAGGCATGCCTGCACGGCGGACGATCGACCCGCGTGTTTGAATCCAGTCTCCCGGCCCGAAGCCTTCAAATTGCGGCGCAGAGCCTTCCAGCAGCAGGCCGTAGCCGGCATTATCCTGTATGGGAATCGCATTGGAGTGTGCGAATGGGAGCGCGCGCGACGAGATTTGGCCCACCATTGCGACCTCGTCGCCTTCGTACGCTGGCAAAAAGCCAGTCCCTGTCCGCGAGCCGGCCTGTTCAACCGTGAGAACTCTGATTTGCGAGCTTGCGCCGATTGGCGAGCTTGAGATCCACCCGAGCAGAAAGCGCGCGAGCAGCCCGATTGCCGCCGTTATGAACGTGGTTCTATGGTTCGCAACCATGGGTCCAGCGCGCCATCGGTGAAGTTCTGGATCAGGAGGTCCACTTCCGGCAGGCCGGTGGAGTGGCTTGCGATCCCCACAACTCGAGCGCCAGCGGCTCGAGCTGCTGCAATGCCAGTGGGCGAATCCTCGAAGACAATGCAGTTCCCTGGATCGGTCCCAAGCAGTTCAGCGGCGCGCAAGTACACATCCGGAAACGGCTTCGGACGTTCCACTTGATGACCGTCCACTACGACGTGAAAACGCGACCGCAGACCCGCTCCTTCGAGAACAAATTCCACGTTGGCCGGTTCGGCATTCGTGGCCAATCCAATCGGGGCGCCTTTGCAACGGTCCAGGAATTCGATGAGGCCCGGCACCAGGTGACGATCCAGATGAGGCGTCATCATTTCCCGAAACAATGCTTCCTTGGCCGCGCCATGTTCGAAGATCTGTTCGGGACTGAGATCTCCATGCTTACCCCGGGTGATGAACTCCAGGACAATATCGTCGTTCCGGCGTCCATGCATCTTAGGACCTATGCCGAGGTGCTCAATACCAAGCTTCTCCAGGTACGCTTCCCATGCTTCCAGATGCATCGGCATGGAATCGATGATTACTCCATCTAAATCGAAAATAAGCGCTAGTCCGTCGGCGACAGGTGTCGTATGAATAATCTGGATCTCTCCGCTTGAACGGGATCATAACATAAGACGCATTCATGGATTGGACGGCGCAAGTCTTGTCAAAGGCTGAGTGGGACAGGCGGTTTCGCCTGTCGGCCCTTTTTCATCGAAGACAGGCGAACCGCCCAATGCCACTTATTTAAGCGGAACCAAACATTTTCAAGAACTTACGTCTTTGCAAAAATGTGGAGCGGGTCTCCGACCGGCTCGCGTTCCAGTGGCGAATCCTAAAACACCGCCTTCGGCAAGCAGGTCGGAGACCTGCTCTACGCTGGCAAACCGACGTAAGCCGCTGAGAAACCGGGCCTTATCCCCAAAGTAAGTGGCATTGGGCGAACCGCCGTCCCACTCGGCGTACGATAAAGCAGATCAACGGAATTATTACCTTGCGGCCCAAAGACAGGCAGGAATGCGCTTGCGGACGATCATGCCAGTGCCACTTACCGGACGGGATTGTGGAAGCGGAACATTACGTCCAGAGCGCCCGAGACGGGCCGATCATGCAGACGGGCAGGCTCAAACTCCCAGCGGCTCGCTGCCTCGCGGGCCAGGTTGACGAACTCTGAATTTGCGCTTGGGCCGAGCACGCTCACATGGCTCACCTGTCCAAATTTATCGATCGCCACTCGCAAATCTACCCGCCACTCGCCGGGAAACCTGCGAGCCAGATCGGCTGGGAATGCCGGCTTCGCTTCGCGAAGTGGATTCGGAGACACGAAGTCCTCGTCGCTTTTGACCTGAAAGCGGCGCAGCAGGGGCAGCGCCGGTACCCGATTGACCATTTTCCGGGCTGCCGATTCGGGCACGGGATGGAATTCGACGCTCACGGTCGGTGGGTTGGGGCGAGGACGGCTGCGGATAACCGGTCTCGGTGCGGCAATCCTGTGCGGCGGCGGCACGGCCGGGAGGGGCTCGGATATATGGTCCCGCACCGTTTCGATGGGCACTGGCTGTTCGAACTCACGCTCTGGCCAAAACGCCAGCACTGCGCAGACGGCCATTCCGGCTACGAGTGGCACCCATGCCCATCTGCGCCAGGTATTCGCTGGCTTCCGGGCCGGCTCTTTCGCCTTTCCCGAGCCATGCAATATAGTGAATCCGCCGGCTTTGAGACGCGCGCTGTCGAGCGGAATCTCCGTATGCGCGCCACGCCACACCAGCCTCGCTACCGGCGCATCTTTGGGTACACGGCGAACGACCAGCAGGACTTCCTTTTGACCGACAACGGCCTCATCCTCCCGCACCAAACCCACTGGCGACAGAGTTGTGTCATCGGTCCTCCAGTCTTCCTGGTCGTCTGTTACGGGATAGCAGTCCTCAATCGTTATAAGCGCGCGGTGAGACTCAGTTACAGAAGGGCGCCCCAACAGGATGCCAAAAATGCCCCGCCGCTTTGGCCGGGCTTTGCCCTGAAAGGACCGCCGCAAGGCATCCACCAGATCCAAATTCAGCAGAACCGAGCCGGGTTGACCGGGGACGTCCCAGACAACATAACTGTCGGTATTCCCCACGGCTGCAGTGCCGATCTACACAGCAAGCAATTTTATAGCCCTGGCAACTTCCAGCCTCGGAGCGACATCCAATGGTTAGAGAGGATACAACAATGCTGGAAAGATGGATAGGAAGATCGTCCACGGTTTCTCCTGGGACTTGGACTTGCGGTCCTGACCGCTCCGGTTTGGGCGAACGTTCCCGCTCATCCCGGCACTGTGAACTACATTGAAGGGCAGGTAAATCTGAATGGGGGGCGCGTCACATCCCACGATGTGGGCACGACGGAACTGGATTCCGGCCAGGTACTTGAAACGCGGCAGGGTAAAGCCGAGATCCTGCTGACACCGGCGTTTTTATGAGGTTAGGCGATCAAAGCGCCGTACGTATATGGACTCGCCGGGGCTGACCGACACTCGCGTTGCGCTGTTGCACGGTGAAGCTCTAGTTGAAGTCACTGAGCTCTTCAAAGAGAACAGTCTGCGGGTGATGGACCACGGCGCCACGACCACTTTGCTCAAGAAAGGCTTGTACGAATTCGATGTCGGCAATCCGAAAGTGGCGGTGTTGGATGGCAAGGCCACTGTTTCCGAGGCCGATCAACAAGTGGAGCTGAAGAAGGGCAAGGAGGCGTTTCTGAACTCTCCGCTAAAGTCCGAAAAATTCGACCGCAAGGCGCATGACGATCTCTACAACTGGAGCAACGTGCGATCGGAGTATCTGGCGGAAGCGGCCGCACAGTCGGCTAGCACGTACGTTGTGAATGGCGGCGGATGGTACGGCCCAGGCTGGTATTGGAACAACTGGTATGGAATGTATTCGTTCCTGCCGGGTGATGGAATTCTGTACAGCCCATTCGGGTGGGGTTTCTATTCGCCCGCATACGTTTATAGCGCACCGCGGTACATCTACGGCGGCGGTGGACGCCGGGTCTTCAATGCCTCGGCACGTTCGTACCGGGCAACGGCTCCGAGCATGACCATGCATTCCCCGAGCATGGGGATGCGAGCGCCGAGCGTCTCGATGTCACGTGGCCTTAGTGGCGGCGGCCGACGGCGGTAACTTGGCAGCTCGAAGGCGGGGCAGGCGAAACCGCCTGCTCCACTCAGGCTTAGAATTTGAGTTTCAATGCAAACTGGATAATTCGGGCGTCGGCGGCGTTGACGATCTGACCGAACCCGGCCCCGATCGTCACGCCGGGCACACCAAAGTTAGTGTGATTCAAAGCATTGAAAATCTCCGCACGGAACTGGGCGGATAGCCGCTCCCAAACGGCGATGTTCTTCGAGAGATTAAAGTCCAGATTGACGAGTCCCGGCCCGCGCACGATCCCTACGCCGGAATCCCCAAAGATCTGATTCGGGAAGAAGCCGGCGCCCCCAGGCGTCGTACCCAGGGCTATGAAGGCGTTCGTGTCAAAGTAGCGGTCCACTGTCCGCTGGCCGGAGGGTAGGCTGCCATCGCCGATCCGGTTTGGCCGGCTGCGCCGCTCGCCACCAATGTTCACGGCTTGCGACTGATTGATGGTCAACGCGAGGCCAGTCTGCGCAGTGAATATGGGCGAGAACTCCCATCCTCCCAGCAGCAGATCGGCGCCGCGCTGTAAATGAGCTCCATACACCTGGCCGCGGCCGAATGGAAGTTGCCACACACCGGACAAGACGAAGCGGTGCGCGACATCAAACTCCGATGGGCCATATTCCAGCCGGCGGGTCTTTCCGTCTTGAGGTTCCCTGAATATCCCGACATCCACCCCGTTGCCGGCTCCGCTGGTCGAAAGGTGATCCACGGAATCGGTGAGGGACTTGCCCCAGGTGTAAGAGGACAGCAGCGTAAAGCCCTGTGAGAACCGGCGCTCCAGTTTCACCTGCAGCGAGTTGTAGTTGGCAATTCCGAGATTCTCGAGATACTGGATGTCCCCGCCGAACCCTAACGAGGCCAACTCTCTCGGTCCCACTACCGGCGCGCCCTGCGCGTTAAACGTGTATGTATTTGGATTCAAATTCCGGAAGGCCGGCAGTTTCAGGCTTCGGTTTCCGACATAGGAAACGTCGAGTACGAATTGCCCGATTAACTCCTGCTGCACGCCAAAGTTGTACTGCTGCACGTAGGGCGTCCGCTGATTCGGGTCTTGAGCCTTACGCCCCACGGTCGCGAGGTTTACGCGCGCAATATCGACAAAGCCCGGCGGCACCCCGTCTTGCAGGCGGAAGATCGCATCGGTCGCCCGGAGCGGACCCGAGCCTGAAATGTTTTGGTCACCCAAAATAATGAAGGGCGGATTGAATCCGAGCAGACCCTCGCGGCCAGTTCGATTGGTGTGATTGTAGAAGATTCCGTACGCTCCCCTGATCACGGACTTGGGCGTAGCTGAGTATGCAAAGCCGATTCGCGGCGCGAAGTTATTTCTATCCGGCTCAATGAGCGCCTCATCTCGCAGCGACCCGCTTTTGGCCGTGACGAACTGCCGTTTGGCCGCATCGAAGTTCGCCCACTTAAAATCGCTCTCCCGCGGAGGAGTGGCAAACTCATACCGCAGGCCGAGATTCAAAGTCAGCTTGCGAGTGATCTTCCAGTCGTCTTGTACAAAGCCGAAGTACATGTGCTGGTAAATGTCGAAGGTCGTGTTGGAGTCCTGCTGGTAGCGCGACGGGAATCCTAGCAGGAGATCGCCTAACGCGTTTTCCCATCGATTGTTTACTCCCGTGAACCGGCCGGTGAAATCGAAGTTGCCAAGCAGAGAACCAATATCCCGGATCCCGGTCTCGACAAACAACAGCTCGCCACCGAACTTCACTGCGTGCGCGCCCAGGTTCCAGGAGAACGACTGCCGTAAGTTGTAGCTGCGGGGCGTCTGGAACTGCGGCACGGAAGTGGTTCGGCCAATCCGCCGCGAGATAACGCTGGGAACGATATTGAACACTGGAATTCCACCGCAGAGCGCCGGGTCGGTAGGTGCGTTCTTGAGCCCGATCAACTCGCCCGGGCACGCGGACCCGAAATTCGGCGGCAATTGGAAGTAGTCGCCCGCCGAGAAACCGAATCGCGTTTCCGAAACCAGAGCCGGCGTCAGCACCCATACCAGACCGGACGCGACGCCCTGTGATTTGAGGTCCGCTGTACCAAAGGTGTCGTTGAACGACCCCTCGGACAGGCCAGGACGAGGCGCCGGACGGAAGAAATTTGTTTTGGAATAAGAGTACCGTCCGAATAAGCTCAACCGCGACGAGAAGTTGTTATCCGCGCGGATATCGAACTGGTTGGTGTGATTGCGATCGATTGGCGCGGCGACGAAATTGTTGTCCTGGGTGCTCGATGCTGCATTCGGATTTGGGCTGACGTCAATCACTCTCTTGCCCACCGGGTCGATCAGGTTGGCCGGAATCCGCCAACAGTTGCCCTTCCCGTCATTGCAATCTGGCGTTGCCGCAATTCTAAAATCGGCACCTTGGTCATTGGGGTTAAACGGATTCCAGATCGGAGTCGCAAACATGCCCTGGCGCCAGATGGGTAGCGGTACCGAAGTAAACCTTACGATCCCCACCGCATCGCGCAATCCTTCATAGTCGCCAAAAATGAACGTGTGGTTTTTAATGACCGGTCCGCCGAGTGTGCCCCCGAACTGGTTGCGGAGCAGAAAGGGCTTGTCCAACCCTGCCTTGTTAGCGAAAAAGTTACTCGCATCGAGATGCTGGTCACGATGGAATTCATAGGCGGACCCGTGCACGTCATTGGTGCCGGACCGGATCACGGCGTTGATCAGAGCTCCGGCGCTGCGGCCAAATTCGGCTGAATAGGCGTTGGTCTGAATCTTGAATTCCTGGAGCGCATCCACCGAGGGCTGAATTACCTGCACGTTCAGTCCGCGAAAACTGTTGGAGTAGGACGTATTGTCTACGCCGTCCAACTGGAACGCATTCTGGAAAACGCGGTTCCCGTTCACGTTGAAGGCGCCGCGGAATCCGACCGATTGCAGGCGAGGCGTCGGCGCAAGTACGCCAGGGGACAGCAGGGCGAGTTGGTTATAATCGCGCCCGTTCAGGGGGAGCTCTACCATTTTCGTGTGATCGATCACCGAGCCTCGGCTGGAGGATTCCGTCTCCAGAACAGGAGCCTCGCCAGTGACCAAAACCTCCTCGGTGACCGCGCCAACCGTCAGTTGAATATCGAGCCGGGCTGCCTGATTCACATCCAGGACAACTCCCGAGGAAACATGCTGCTTGAACCCTTGCATGGTCGCCGTAACCCGATAGGTTCCCGGCCGCAGACTCGGGAAGACATATCTGCCTTCTCCATTCGTCACCGAACTGGTGTGCTGGTTGGTTGCTTCGTCGGTCGCGGTGACCGAAGCTCCAGGCACGACCGCGCCGGCCGAATCTGTTACAACGCCGGTTAGCGTAGCCGACTCAAACTGGGCCCATGCCAGCCCGCAGGACAATACCGCGAACATCAGAACTTTCATGTTTATTCTCCCAACGAGCTAAAGTGTACTTCTCTGGTATTGCGTTAGGGTTACTATATCGCATCTATTTGAAAAATGCCGACCATTGTGATGTTTGTTTTAGCAGCCATATTGGCCTATGCCCAACCCGCGCGCCCGGGCTCGCTGGAAGATCTCGGCCCTCCCACAGTCATTGCGCTGGACGGCAAAACCTTCCACGTACAGGGTATCGATCTCGATCGGAATCGTCTCTGGGTGACCTCAGTGGACCCGGTAAACCGAAAGGGCTATCTACATTTGTTTTCGCTGCCTGCCGGTAAATTGATTCGCTCGGTCGAAATTCAGGACGGAGATCGCTTCCATTCCGGCGGCATTTCCGCGGACGTCAACTCGTTGTGGATCCCGGTTGCGGAGTATCGCCGGAACAGCACCAGTGTGATTCAGCGGCGCGACAAGCAAAATCTGAATCTTCTGTCGCAGTTCCATGTTCCCGATCACATTGGCTGTATCGCGGTGACGCCGGATGCGCTGATCGGGGGCAACTGGGACAGCCGCGACTTTTACATCTGGGATCACGCAGGCCGGCTGAAAAAGAAGCTGGCTAACCCGACGCCGGTTGCATATCAGGACATGAAATTCGTCAACGGCGCGCTGGTTGCGTCAGGCCTCTTGCCCGGCAAGGCCGGGTTGCCCGGCAAGGCCGGCGCGATCGATTGGCTCCAGTTCCCTTCGTTTCAGTTGCTGAGAAGAATTTCCGCGGGCTCTACGGACCGAGGGGTTCCATACACCAGTGAAGGCATGACGGTTCACAACGGGGGCGTGTACTTGTTGCCGGAAGATGGACCGAGCCGACTCTTCATTTTCGCTCTGAGGCCATAGCATAGCATCAGATGTCGTAATACAGCGCAAATTCGTACGGATGAGGGCGAAGCCGGATTGCATCCGCTTCGCTCTTGCGCTTGTAGTTGATATACGTCTCGATTAGTTCTTCCGTGAAGACGTCGCCCTTCAACAGGAAGGCGTGATCGTCTTCGAGACAATCCAGCGCTTCTTCTAGCGAGCCTGGCATGGACGGGACTTTCTTCATCTCCTCGGGCGACAGATCGTAAATATCTTTGTCCAACGGCTCGCCCGGATCGATCTTATTCATCACTCCATCCAGGCCGGCCATCATCATCGCGGCGAACGACAGGTAAGGGTTGGCGGACGGATCCGGCGGACGGAATTCGACGCGCTTCGCCTTGGGGCTGGCCGAGTACATCGGGATGCGCACCGCCGCTGACCGATTGCGACGCGAATAGGCCAGATTCACAGGCGCCTCATAGCCGGGCACCAATCGCTTATAACTGTTTGTCGTTGGCGCGATGATCGCCGAGAGACCGCGGGCGTGTTTCAGCAACCCGCCGATGTACCACAAGGCCATCTGGCTCAAGCCGGCGTACATGTCGCCCGCGAACAACGGGTTGTTCTCTTTCCACAGGCTCTGATGCGTGTGCATGCCGCTGCCATTGTCGCCATACAGCGGCTTGGGCATGAAGGTGACCGTCTTACCGTACTGATTGGCCACGTTGCGGATGATGTACTTGTACAACATCATATTGTCCGCCGACTTCACCAGCGTGTCGAAGCGTTGATCGATTTCGCATTGGCCGCCGGTCGCGACTTCATGATGATGACATTCGATGTGAAGGCCGCATTCGATCATGGTCTCCACCATTTCGGCACGCAAGTCCTGGTAATGATCGGTGGGCGGGAGCGGGAAGTAGCCTTCCTTGTAGCGCGGCCGGTAACCTAGGTTGTCCTTCTCGCGGCCGGAATTCCAGCGGCCTTCCTCGGCATCGATGAAATAAAAGCCCGAGTGCTGATTCTGATCGAATCGCACATTGTCGAAGATGAAGAACTCGGCTTCGGCGCCAAAGAATGCTTTGTCGGCGAGTCCGCTGTTGCTCAGATACATCTCCGCTTTCTTGGCGATCCAGCGCGGGTCACGCTCGTAATGCTGGCGCGTGATCGGATCGATGACATCGGAAGTCATCACCAGCGTGCGGGTCTCGGCGAAAGGGTCCATGAACGCAGTGGTCCCGTCGGGAATCAGCAGCATGTCGCTCTCGTTGATGGCCGCCCATCCACGGATGCTGGAGCCGTCGATTCCGAAGCCCTCTTCAAAGGAGTCTTCGGAGAGCTGGCTCATCGGATAGGAAATGTGCTGCGACAATCCGGGCAGATCGGTAAAGCGAAGGTCAAACTGGCGGGCGTCCTTCTGTTTGGCGTACTCCAATACTTCTTTCGGACTCATCAATCCTCCTGGGGGCCTCCTGGGGTGGCCATGGGTGCGGTCAGACAAGGACGGTACCCTAAGGCAAGTGGTTAGGATAACACAGACCCACCTGTACTCTCCCGCCATCCGGCATGCCTGGTGGAGTATCGCAGCGATCTTCCTCATCCACGGATTGGTTTTTTCAACGTGGGTATCCCGAATCCCGGCAGTGCAGCATCAGTTGCGCCTGAACAATGGCGTGCTCGGCCTCACGCTGTTGGGCGCCGCCTGCGGCTGCGTGTTGGCAACTCCCCTGTGCGGCTGGCTCCTCGGCCGCTACGGCAGCAAAAGGGTAACGGCCTGGAGCACCCTTGGATTCTGCATCGCTCTTATTCCGATTTCGTTCGCTTCAAATGCAGTCGCCTTGGCGGCAGCGCTTCTGGTATTCGGAGGATTCGCCGGCACGATGGACGTGGCGATGAACGCGCAAGCCATCGAAGTGGAAAAGGCCTTAGGCAGACCGAGCATGTCGCGTTTTCATGCGATGTTCAGCCTGGGCGGGATGGCGGGATCGGGAGTGGGCGGCGCGCTCGCTGCACGCGGAGTGACTCCATCGAACCATTTTGTGGCGGCAGCGCTGTTATTGATCATCGCTTCGTTCCTAACCGCGCCGCACATGCTCGTGAGTCACAGCCGACTTGTGCCGAAGGGTCAGCGTTTACCGCTGAGTCAAATTCCGACGGAGCTATTCGCCATCAGCGCGATCGCTTTCTGCATGCTGCTGTCCGAGGGGGCCATGGCGGACTGGACCGCTGTTTACTTGCGGCAGGGCCTGGCCGCCGGACCGGGTGCCGCGGCGACCGGGTATGCCGTGTTTTCAGCCGCAATGGCTACGTTCCGGTTATTGGGTGACGCCATCACTCTGCGCCTGGGCAGCCCACGTACCGTCCGGACGGGCAGTCTGCTGGCAGCCGCTGGAGTCGTGTGGGTGCTCTTAGCGCCCTCCGCGAAATGGGCCCATCCCGGATTCGCCGTGGCCGGAGCGGGATTCTCCGCGATTGTCCCGCTCGCATTCGGGGCAGGCGGACGAATCACAAAGGTGAGCCCTGGCGCTGGCATCGCCACCATCACGGGTTTGGGCTACATCGGATTCCTGGTTGGTCCACCATTGATCGGATTCACTGCGCAAATGCTCACCTTGCGATACGCGCTTGGAATCGTGGTGCTGGTTTGCCTGGTCTCGGCCGGGCTGGCGGGCTGGCTGAAAGACAGCGTGCGTGAACAGGCGCCGGCATGAGCGTGCAGATTCAATGCGCAGCGATTCTGTTCGACATGGACGGCACCCTCGTGGACTCCACCGCTATCGTGGAACGGGCTTGGGGCTGGTGGGCCGAGCGGCACCACGTTCCACTGCAGGATGTCCTGAGGTTTTCGCATGGGCGCCCCACGGTGGACAGCATGGAACACTTTCTCCCGGGACAGGACCACGCCGCCGAGTTGGCTGAGATGTTGCTCTTTGAAGAGCAGGTGACGGACGGGATCACGGCGGTACCAGGCGCAGTGGAAGCTATGAACGCTGTCAAGAGCGGCAAGTGGGCGGTCGTGACCTCGGCGCCTCGTAAGCTGGCTGGAATCCGTCTGGCGGCGGCGGGATTGTCCGTCCCAAAGGTCTTGGTGGGCGTAGACGAAATCGAGCGAGGCAAACCAGATCCGCAAGGATATCTAATGGCGGCGGAACGGCTCAATATCGCACCCGCGGATTGCCTGGTGTTTGAAGATACCGGGCCAGGTATCGAAGCGGGGCTCCGCGCTGGAATGCAAGCGGTTGGGTTGCTCACCACCGTTCCGCCGGAGCAGTTGCTATGCGAATATCTTGTTCGCGATTTCCGCGATGTGAAGATCACAGCACGCCCGGCTGGTTTTGAAGTGGTAATGTACTGCCCTACGATTCACCATGCCGGTACGCATCCAAGCGGATCATGAGCATGTAAAGGACGATGATGACATTCGCGCTGAAGACGGCAAAGTGAATGATGGTTGGATGATCCACAACCTCGTAGATCTCCCAAGGCAGGTAAAGACACCCCGAGAGCAGCGCAAACCATTCCGCCCAGACTCGTTTGTTCCACAGGCCGTAGGCTTCCACAAAACGCACGGTGGAATAAGCGGCGGCTCCGGCGGCGAGGGCCCACAGCTTCGCATCGGTCATCCGGTAAGCCGCCTCGAGGATCACGTGCGAGACGCGATGCTCCGGATTCATATGTAAACGGTGCACAACCCGCTCCGCCACGGCCGCCACATCTTTGTGAATCAGTGACAACAGGCCAAGTTCGACCAGGACAACCAGCAGTCCCTTGGCTGCTTCAACGACCGCAATCGTGCGGAGCCCGGCAGTATGTTTCGGGTCGATGGCCTGCGGAGGTGGATGACGCCGCCGCGTTCTCGCTTTCGCCACATCTCTATTATCAGTGACACAGGCATTCTTGCCTGTATTGCACTTGAGACGCGCAAACCTCAAACCAACACAGGCTCGAAAGCCTGTGCAACATGCAGGGGCTAAAGTAAAGACTGTGGAAGATGTGCGCTCCTATGCCCAGTGGACCCGGAGCCTAGCTGCGGCACTGTGCTTAATGTTCGGCTTTCGGCTCGAAACCTCAGCGCAAGCGACGCGCGATCCGCGGATTTGCAAGCCGCGAGCCAGGCGACCAAGCTCGTAGCAGAAGCAGAGGCAGCCGAGAGCCGGAAAGATGACGCTGCCGCCGAGCAGCGATACCGCCAAGTTCTCCAGATCGCCGGTAGTCATCCAGGCCTTGGACCGGGGCTCAAAAGCGTAGCGTATCGGGCACTTTCCCAGGTCGAGGTGCACCGGAAGAATTTCGCCAAAGCCGAGGAGTTGATGCTTCAGCGGCTCGAAGTAGAGCGGAAACTCTCCGGTCCGGTAAACACAGCGATTGGCGAGACACTCGAAGAACTTGGCGGCATCTCATACCAGCAGGAAAAGGAGACCCAGGCCCGCGCCTATTTCGAGCAGGCGCTTAAGTTCTTCGAGAGCTGCGCGAACCCCGCTAATCCAAGGCAGAACCAATTCCTCTTACGAAGCTGTCAAATGAGGATCTGGGAAGTTTATGGCTTGTGGGGAGGCCAGCTATTTCTGCTGCACAAAGATGCCGAGGCGGAGCCTTTGCTTCGGAAAGTGGTCGAGGCTCCTGAGGACGCCGTGAACTCTCTGGTGCTGCTCACCTGCCTGCGAGCGCAAATATCTCTGCTTGCTCGAAATGGAAGAGATAAAGAAGCGAGGGAGATTGGTAAACGTGCGGTGGCCTATGAACACAAACATCCTGACGCGGCGGCGCGTATCGACCCCTGGTCCACTACTCGCGCACTGGACAAACAGGCCGCCAGCAAAGTGTTGGAGATCACCAACAGCCTGCTCGCTGGAACATTAGGCCAAGAAGAAGATTTTGCCGCCTATGGGAAATACGCGGGCGCCTTACGGATGATCCACAATACGTACTTCTCCACTCAGGAGGATCTAGCGGAAGCGCGCCGGCAATTGGAAGCGCTCGATATGGCAAACATTCTGTCACCGGAAACAATTTCCAATTCAGCGGCGCTCAAGAGGTCGCACGAAAAAGTGCGTGCGGCGATGTTTGTGGAAGACAAACTCGTCGTAAAGAACCAGAGTCTGCTTTCGGATTTGGAGAATCGATTGAGAGCACGCGCGCAATCGACCTCCACGTCCGCGGAAGAGCGTGCCGCGCTCGAAGCTGTGTTAACGGGCTTTGTTCTTGGTAGCAGCCAGTATCATCAACAGATAATTGAAATCGAGACTGGCGAACATCAGACCCTCGCCACAATCGACAAAATTCTCAGCTTTCTTGAGGCGCGAGCCGGACGCTACACCGTGAAGGGGCAACGGATGGTGTTCGAGAATCCAGAGGACGAGCAGATCTACAATGGGGCGGTGATCGAGGTCCGCAACCGCGCGGCACAAATTGTCGAGAGGCGAAAGCAAATGGCCGACGAGCTTCAGAAGAAGAGCGCCGAAGCCATGCGTAACCTCAATCCACGGCTGTAGGCACCCGGTACGTCTTTGCCATGACATAGTTCCAGCAAGCAACGCTTGCCATAATAAAAGGGCCTATGAATCGAATTCTGTTGAGCCTTGTTCTGGTGGCCGGCTTCAGTCCATCGCAAGCCGCTGTGCCGGTCAAGAAGCCGAAGCTGGTACTGGCGGTCGTCATCGATCAGTTTCGCTACGATTACTTGAACCGGTTTCGAAAGGATTATTCAGCGGGGTTTGTACGGCTGTTTGAACACGGGGCGGTTTTCACCGACGCGCATCACGTGCATTTTCCAACCGTCACCGCGGTGGGACATTCCACGTTCTTGAGCGGTGCCACGCCGTCCATCAGCGGGATCGTCGCGAATGACTGGTACGACCGGGAATCCGGCAAGCGGGTGACGAGCGTGTCCGACGAATCCGTAAAGTTGCTGGGCGGTGGTCCCAACAAGACCGGTTCGTCTCCGCACCGGCTGCTGGTAAGTACCATCGGCGACGAACTCAAAATGCAGGGCCGCCAGTCGAAAGTGATCGGCGTCTCGATTAAGGACCGCAGCGCCATTCTTCCCGGCGGGCACATGGCCGATGGAGCCTATTGGTACGACGATGGCGCCCACGCCTGGGTCTCGAGCACGTACTATATGCCGGATCTGCCGAAATGGGTGA
This sequence comes from Bryobacteraceae bacterium, assembly GCA_051000095.1. GTDB lineage: Bacteria > Acidobacteriota > Terriglobia > Bryobacterales > Bryobacteraceae > JBBSHP01. Next base: position 18,283 of record JBPCOQ010000205.1, read on the forward strand.
AGGATGCAAACCAGAGTCACGCGTACCAGAGATACGCGAAAGCCGAATGGCTGCCGGTGGATGCCCAGCCCGGCGCAAAGCCGTTCTGCACCATGACGAGAAGCGCGACCGCCCGCTATTGCGGATCAATCGAGGCGACGCCGTGGGGCAATGAGCTGATCGAATCCTTCGCGGAACAGGCCATTGCGGCCGAACAGCTTGGCCGGCACACGGACACAGATGTGCTGGCGGTGAGTTTTTCGTCAAACGATTATGTGGGGCACGCCATGGGGCCGGACTCACCGGAGGTTCGCGACATTTCGATCCGTACGGACCGCATTCTGGGTAAGCTGCTCGATTACGTAGATAGCCAGGTGGGAGCCGGCAACACCCTATTCGTTATGACGGCCGATCATGGTGTCACGCCGGTGCCGGAGCTGAACCACGCTCGCAAAATGCTGGGCGGACGGCTCTCGGATGAGGATGTGGTGCAAAGGATTGACACCGCACTATCGGAGAAATACGGAGACGGTAAGTGGGTAATTGGCCGCTCAGGCCCGACCCCTTACTTGAACTATGACCTGATGGCGAGTAAGAAAGCCGATCCGGTGGAGGTACGGCGCGCGGCGGCGGATGCGATTCGCGCCATGCCGCATGTATTTCGGGTGTACACGCGCGACCAGTTGCTGTCGGGCCAACTACTGGAGGACTATATCAGCGTTGCAGTCCGCAACGGCTTTTTCCGCCAGCGTTCCGGGGACCTGTTCATCATCCCGGAGGCCTATTATATTTTTGACAAACCGCCCGGCACCTCCCACGGAACTCCCTTCAACTACGACACGCACGTTCCGGTGATTTTCATGGGCGCTGGAATCAAGCCCGGCGAGTACGATAGCCACATCGCGGTGAACGACATCGCTCCGACTTTGGCAACGCTGCTCGGAATCGAAGAGCCGAGCGGATCGGTGGGCCGAATACTCAACGAAATGCTGGAGTAGTGGTCTGCGAGAGCGGCGGTGTGGAATGGCTTGTAGGCGATGCACGTGATATGCAGCACGACTGGCGGCATGTGCGAACAACAGGCGATCACCGGATTTTTCGGAATTCGTCCGGCCGGATCACTGTCGTGTCGGGCAAATTGGGCGACGAACGTCCGGCTGGGCACGTATCGAGCGATCTTGAGGCAAACTAGTATTGAGGAACCCGAACAATGACTCGCAAATACTCACTCGTCATCGAAGGCGACTCCAGCGGCTACAGCGCCTATGTACCGGAACTACCAACCATTCTTGTAACGGGCCAGTCTCTGAAAGAGTTGACGGCGCGCGCGTCTGAGGCGATTCGCGTTTATTGGGAGGCTGTGAGCGCCGACCGCTCGCCAACTTCGACGCTTCGCGAGATCGAGGTCGACCTTCCGGCCTAAGGAAACCCTGCGAACGATCGCCTGCCGTGGTGACTTGCGCATTCTATCGGCAAGTAGTTCATTCCGAACAAGGGTCGAACTGCGAGTCTAACCGACCCGCTTATTTGTAATCGGTTCATACGAAGCCGAGCCCGCGGTGGCTACCGGCCCTTGAGTTGCACCGATCCCGCGAACTCGTTCGATGAGAAAGCAGCCTCGTGCCGCGCCGGGAACGCCTGCTTTTCGCAACTGTAAAACGTGCAAGCAGTGCAGCCAGCTACTTCCATCCGTGGTGCGGCCGACGGGACGCTGCTCAGCTACCAGCCATACGGCAAGCAAGGGTTGCTCATCGCAGACTTTGTGCGATCCGGTGTTTTAGTCGTAATCGAGCAGTTGCTCTGCGCATGAATCAGCTTCAATCGCATTAAGGCGCAGATGAGAATCGCCTCCTCAACTACTCTCTCCGGCACCACTCAGGACGGCTTCTGCCATGGCGTACTTTAATTGCTCGATTCCTTGAGAGGTGACGCTCGAGATTTCATAAAAGGGCAGTCCGGCTTCACGGGCCGCCTCGCGGAGCGCCGCGACGCGAGTTGGATCCTGAGCAACATCGATTTTAGAAGCAACCAACAGCATAGGTTTGGCGGAAAGCCCGTGTCCGAAGCTTTCCAGTTCTTCCATAATTACGTGGAAATCGCTCACGGGGTCGCGGCCGGTCACGTCCGAAACGTCCACCAGGTGAATCAGAAGCTTGGTGCGCTCGACATGACGCAAGAACTGGATCCCGAGCCCGTGGCCTAAATGGGCGCCTTCGATCAGGCCGGGGATGTCGGCCACCACAAAGGTACGGTCGTCCACGCTTACGACGCCCAGATTCGGTTCCAGGGTGGTAAAAGGATAGTCGGCGATTTTGGGTCTCGCGGCGGAGATGCGCGAGATCAGAGTTGACTTACCGGCATTCGGAAATCCAACCAGCCCAACGTCGGCCAGCAGCTTTAACTCGAACCTGAGATGTTTTTCCTCACCCGGGCGGCCCGGCTCGTGTTCCGTGGGCGCCTGGTGAGTCGAGGTGGCGAAGTGCTGATTGCCGCGTCCACCTTTGCCGCCTTTCGCGACGATGAATCTCTCCCCCGCCTTGACAAAGTCGTGCAGCAACTCCCCGGTGTCCGCGTCGTAGGCCACTGTGCCTACCGGCACAGGCAGATCAATCGATTTACCCTCGCGACCGGTCCGTTGGCTACCCTCTCCATGGCGCCCTCGTTCGGCCTTGTGTTCGGGATTGAACCGGAAATGCAGCAGCGTGTTGTAGTGATTGCTCGCCACCAGCGTGACATCGCCGCCATGCCCGCCGTCGCCACCGCTAGGGCCTCCGCGCGGGACGAACTTCTCGCGCCGGAACGCAAGACAACCGTTGCCGCCGTCGCCGGCCTTCACGCGGATCTTGACTTCGTCTATGAACAACTGCTGAGGCTCAGGGGCTTAGGGTGAACAGGCGAAACCGCCTGTTCCACTCAGCGCATCGAAGACTAGCCGGTGCCGGCGGTTTCCGTGCTCACGCTGATAAATTTCCCAAACCGGCCGCGATCGCGAAACTCCACGATCCCGGATACCTTGGCAAACAGCGTGTCGTCCTTGCCGCGGCCAACGTTGACGCCGGGCTTGTACACAGTGCCGCGCTGCCGGACGATAATGGAACCACCCGGCACCACTTGTCCGCCAAACACTTTCACACCTAGCCGCTGCGCGTTGGAGTCACGGCCGTTTTTGGAGCTGCCTAAACCTTTTTTATGTGCCATGCATCGACCTATGTAAAAATCTCGTTGACCCTCAGTTCCGTGTAGTTCTGCCGGTGACCGATGGTGCGTCTATATTGCTTCTTCCGCTTGAATTTGAATACGAGGACCTTATCGCCGCGATCATGGCCCGTGATGGTCGCCTTCACGCGCACATTCGACAAGCCGTCTCCCAGCACCAGTTCGTTCGAATCGCGAACCAGCGCCAGCACACGGCCCAACTCGATCTCAGATCCAACAGCGCCAGACAGCGTGTCAACCTTGATTCTGTCGCCCGGCGCGACACGATACTGCTTCCCGCCAGCTTCAATGACTGCGTACATAACTATTCTCGTGGGCTTCTTTCTAATGTGCCGCGACGCTCAAGGCCAGACCGAACCAGGCAACGGCGTCCTGAAGGGCTACAACGTCTTTATCTTACAGCAAGCGACGCCTTGGCCGCAAATCGGCACGAACCCGCCGGGTGCGCGCAGCGTCTCTATTAGCAGATGAAGTATTGGGCTTATTTTGCAGGTAAGGTCCTGGTTGCCGGGATGCTGTTGCTTGCCGCGCGGGCGGCAATCGGCCTCAGTTTTGCACGCCGGACTCCGATCCTCTATCCGCGCCAGGATCCTTTTGCGCACGATCTCGGTTATACTTCGGCGATGATGCTGTTCTTCCTTTTGAGCAGCGGCCTGATCTACCTGATCGTTCGGGACCAGCGGTACCGCTGCCGGACGTGCCTGCGTCGTTTACGAATGCCCGTCGCTGCAGGTTCCTGGCCTAACATGTTTCTCAAAGGGCAGCCTCGGATGGAATACATTTGCACCTACGGCCATGGGACGTTGAAGGTACCTGATGTAGACCTGACCGGATCCAAGAGCCCCAACTGGGAATCGCACGCAGACATCTGGAAAGAGTTGGAGTCGCTCGAAACCCGTAAGAAATGAGATCGCCTGAGCAGCTCTGGCGTGCCGCGGCAGGTGTCGCAGTGCTGCTGATCATGCTGACCGTCGGAGTGCTTCTGATCCCGCCATACGTCGAGAACTGGAAACTCCAGAGCTTCATCAACCAGATCGCAGAGGACCCGGCCACGGTCAAAAAGTCCGCCGAGGTGATTCGCGCAAACATCGTCGACAGGGCCGCCGCCTTGGGATTGCCGGTCCACATCGATGACGTGCGCGTGACCAAATCCGGCGATGCCTACAGGATCGACGTCCTGTATGTCGTGCATGTGGATCTGCCGATCTATACGGTCGATCTGCACTTCCGGCCCGCGGCGTAGCTGGCGAGCTCCCCAAAAAATAGTTGAACACTGCCGCTCTTTTCGCGGTCTTAGCTGATGAACGTGACAGAACAACTGGCCCTGCCGGAGCAAATGTTCGAATGGAAGAAAGATCGCGCCAGATGCGACGATCGTTTCTCGGCATTGGTCGAACGTCAGTCCCGGTTTGTTTTTGGTGTGGCGTATTCCATTCTGCGCAATGTTCATGATTCCGACGACGTGGTTCAGGAGACCTTCCTGAAGCTTTATCGAACTCGGAGCTGGCAGACGATCGAAAACGAAAGAGCTTTTTTGGCCCGAGTTGCCTGGCGAATTTCTGTGGATCGCTTATCGACGATGAACGCGGATGTGCCGCAGGCAGGCCCTCCCTGCCGTGGCGAGAATCCTGAGCAGGCGGCGATTACGGCTGACTGGAATGGGATCGTTCACCGATTGATCGATGCGCTGCCGGAGCCGTTGCGCCAACCCATTGCGCTCTCAACGGTTGAGGATCTGAATTCCCACGAAATCGCCGCAATTATGGAATTCCGCACGGAACGGTACGTTCCCGGCTGAGCCGGGCCAGGGAAATCTTGGAGCAGAAGTTGGAAGCCTTGATGGCAGGTGAATATGGACGTTGAACGACTAATAGAAACCGCGCTGTCGGGATACGCGGTAGCAACGCCGCTGGCGGGGCTGGAACAACGTGTGTCGCACCGAATCCGAATCGCGCGGGCGCGTCGTCGACACTCCCGATACCTCGCGGCGAGCGCGGTTGGTCTGGCCGCCGGCCTGGTGTTGATATTCGCGCCTCGTAGGACGCAGCCGATCACGACCACCGAGGTTCCAGCACAAATTGTCAGTCTGAGGAGCGCTCCTATACAGCCGCGTGTACCGGTACGGAAGCGTGTTCCCAAAAGGCGCCGGCATCCGACCGGCGAAGAACTTGCGTTAGCCAGTCTGGTGGAACGTTACCCCGCGGAGGCGCAACTCGCGTTTGCCGGCATTCAACCCGCCGCCATCGAACCGATTGAAATTACACCCATCGACATACGGCCCTTGCCGGGCTATGAACCGCAATAAGGAGAAGACATGCCAAACCCTACCTATTTGGCGGCAATGCTGTTCGCCGCAACCTGCTTCGCCCAGACTCCGGATGCCCCTAAGTTCTATAAGCTGGACTTTGTGGTGAAGGAGGTGGAAGCAACAAAAGTGGTCAATGCGCGATCCTATTCAACGATGATCTCCGACAAGTCGATCTGGCCCAATTCCATACGAGCCGGAAGCAAAGTGCCTTACAACACTTCCGGCACGCAATATCAGTACGCCGAAGTTGGAGTCAACATCGACTGCCGTGCCGCAATGGAAATAGGAAGTGAACTGTCGCTGGTGGTGAACGCGGAGGTTAGCAGCACCGCGCCGGAATCGCCGCAGAACACGCCGATCATACGCCAGAACAAATGGGCCTCAACTGTTTTGGTCCCGATCCGGAAGCCGGTGATCATATTCTCGTCGGACGATGCAATCACCAAGCGCCAGATGCAACTGGAACTGACCGCGACGCCGGTGAAGTAGCGGGCTATTCGTACCGGAGGGCTTCGGCGGGAGCGATCCGGGTCGCATTCCGCGCCGGATAAATCGTTGCGATGAAGCTCACGAAGATCGACGCGGCGGCGATCCAGGCTCCGTCGATCCACCGGGGCGCGAACGGTACGTAGCTCAACGCGTAAACATCCTGGTCGAGCCGCAGCCAGTGATAGCGATCGGCCAGGAATGACAGTGAGTAGCCGAGAATCAGCCCAATCACGGTGCCCACGACGCCAATCAGGACGCCTTGCGCCATGAAGATTCGGCGGATCTGTTCGCGGCGTGCTCCCATCGACATCAGAATTGCGATGTCCCGGTTCTTTTCCATCACCATCATGATCAGCGTGATCAGGATGTTCAGCACTCCGACAAGCTGGATTAAACCGATGGTCACCACGGTCACCACTTTTTCCATTTTCAGAGCAGTTAGGATTTGGTGTAATTGCTCCATCCATGTCGTCGCATTCAGATTGGGACCCGCGATCTTTTCGGCGGCTCTCGCCACCTCAGGCGCCTTGTAGATGTCGTCCAGTTTTAGATCGATGGTGCTGACCACATCCGTGTGGATCGCGAACACCTGCTGGGCCGACTGCAAAGCCGTGAATGCCCACCCGTTATCGATGTCGAAAAAACCCGTTTCGAAAATTCCGGCTACGCGAAACGAATATTTCGTAATATGCGGGCCCATCGGAGTCAATTCTCCTTGCGGACTAATCACACCGACCACGCTGTGCAGCAGCATCCCTGTACTCTGAGCGAGACGCGCGCCCAGGATGATTCCAGGCAGGCCAGACGTTTTCTTCAAATCTTCGAACGAGCCTTGCTTCAAATGGCTCAGCAGATCGCTCTGCGAATCTAGCGGGATACCTTTCAAATACGCGCCGGTCGACTGCACCGGCCCTTTCAACAGAACCGTCCCGTACAGGCCTGGCGAAGCATCGATGACGTGAGGCAGCTTCCGCAGCTTGGGATCCAACTCCCGCCAATTGGGAATTCCTTCGGATGGATCTTTGGCGAGCAAAGTCACGTGAGCGGTCGCGCCCAGCATGCTGCGCTGCAGGGTATTGCGGAATCCGTTATTGATGGCGAGCGCAATCACCAGCGCCATCACTCCAGCGGCGACCCCCGCGACGGAGATGACAGTGATCACGGAAATAACCGCCTGCTTCCGCTTGGCGCGCAGGTAGCGTCCTGCAATGAACAGCTCAAATTGACTGGGCGCGATCGCGGATGGAAAAGCCATGCCGGACTAACTCACCGGGCGAAGCAGCGGGAACAGAATCACATCGCGGATGGAACGCGAGTTGGTCAGCAGCATTGTCAGCCGATCGATGCCGACGCCTTCTCCGCCCGCCGGCGGCATGCCGTAGCTCAACGCGCGCACGTAGTCCTCGTCCATCTGGTGCGCTTCTTCGTCGCCACCCTCTCGCATCTTGAGCTGCATTTCAAAACGAAGCTTCTGCTCGCGCGGATCGTTCAACTCGGTGAACGCGTTCGCGATCTCCATCCCGCCCGCATAGATCTCGAAGCGCTCGACAAATGCGGGATTGTCCGGCTTGTTCTTGGAGAGAGGAGAGATCTCGATCGGGTAGTCGTAAACAATTGTAGGCTGAATCAGGGTCGATTCGATCTTGTGTTCGAACGCCTCGACCAAATCGAATCCCTTCAGTTCCGAATCGCCCACCGCCTCCTGCATGGACACACGCTGTACCGTACCAAAATCGATAGCGGCGCCTTCAAACTCGACGACCGCCGACCCGGTGGCGTCGATCGCGGTCTGTTTCAGCAACTGCTCGGAAAGATCCATCATGCCTTGGTAGTCGCTGTAGGCTTCATAGAACTCGAGCATCGTGAACTCGGGATTATGGTGCGTCGAAATACCTTCGTTGCGAAAATTCCGATTGATCTCATAGACCCGCTCCAGCCCGCCCACCAGCAGCCGCTTCAAATACAGTTCGGGCGCAATTCTCAAATACAGGTCCATGTCGAGAGTGTTGTGATGGGTCACAAAGGGCCGCGCCGCCGCTCCACCATACAGGGGCTGCATCATCGGAGTTTCGACTTCCAGATACCCTCGTTCTTCGAGCTGCCTCCGCAAGGACGAGATGATTTTGGCGCGCTTTGTGAAGACTTTTCGAACCTCCGGATTCGCGATCAGATCGAGGTAGCGCTGCCGGTAACGAGTCTCGACATCTTCGAGGCCGTGCCACTTCTCGGGCATCGATAACAGCGTCTTGGCCAGGAAATGCAGCCGCTCCACATGCACGCTGAGCTCGCCCGTTTTCGTACGGAACAGGTATCCCTCGGTGCCGATGATGTCGCCTAGATCGAGAAGCTGAAATAGCTCATAATCCGGAGGCGGAACAGCGTCTTTGCGAACGTAGATCTGAAGGCGTTCGCCGTTCTGCAACAAGTGAGCGAAGCCAGCCTTACCCATCCGGCGGATGGTGAGGACACGGCCGGCAATCCGCACGGTAATTCGCGGCTCCAGTTCTTCCGTGGTCTTGTTGCCAAATTCCGACAGGACCTGCGGGGTGGTGTGCGAGAACTCAAAACGCTGGCCGTAGGGCTGAAAACCAAGCGCCTCGATCTGCGTGATGCGGGCAAGGCGCTGCTGATATAGCTCATCTTCCAGGGACAATAGCCGCTCCGGTTGGTGTCGTCGAAAGCCTATCTTAGCAAGGATGCCGAGGAGCGCCACGTCTCGGATGCTGCGCTATGCTCAAGAGGTGGTGGACTACTTCGTTCTCTCCTTGGCGCTAGTAACTGGAGCTGCCCTGGGTCAGGACCGAAACGGGCCGGTTGCTAGCGCTCCGGTAACAAAAACGGAAGCAGCCACAAATAATCTCGGTCCGATTCTGCGGACGAAGCTCACTCCGCCTCTCCTAAATAGCGGCAAAGGGTTTGCGACGACGGTGGTGCCCAAAATTGCCGAGATGCCAATGATGCAGATTCCACTCTGTACCTGGTTCCCAGGCAATCCTGTTCTGGTCCTTCAACCGGATGGGACAATGTCGATTTCGATCAAACCCAAAAGCGCGGAACAATAGCGGAACAATATAGGTCAAGCGGCGATCGCGCGCACGTGCTCTTGCTTGCTGTAGCTGAGAATGCCGCGATCGCGCGTGAGGAGTGTGGCTCCGGTGTAGCGTGCGCTTGCCACGATAATCCGATCCGCCGGATCGCCGTGAAATTGACCCGGGAGCTGCGTGCTTTCAACTGCGATTTCGGGCGACAGAGGGACCAGCGACAGGCCGGGAGTTTTCAGCGCTTCGTGAACCCATTCGAGCAGCGGAGTCCGCAGGATGATCCTGCCTTTAGCGGCTAGCATCGACAATTCCCAAACCGACATCGCGGATACGAGCAACGCTCCGCGCCCACCTGCATGTTCGATTTCCGCAACGGCGCTACGTGAGAGCTCGCCGTCGCCGCCGCTCTGGATCCACAACCAGCAGTGTGTATCCAGGAGCAACGGCGAGCTATTTTTCGGCATCCCAAGTCTCGCCGGTGGCGCTGACGATGTCACCGGTGATCTGAATGCTTCCGGCCATGCGGCCTATGAGGCGCGGCTTCTCGGTTGCAATGGAAACGAGCTTGGCGACAGGTTTGCCCCGCTTGGTAACCACCAACTCGATGCGATGGTCAGCGACCTCATCCAGCAAGGCGAGGCATTTGGCCTTAAATTGACCTGCGGGAACCTTTGTGATCATATGGTCATATTACCATGGTCATCTATATAATGCAAGGACGAATTACGGGTCGGGAATGCGCAGGCGGCTTCGGAGGGCGGCGGTGGCGCTACGGTGGCATTTCAGGCACAACGTGCGCAGGTTTGAAAGATCGCATTCGCCTCCACCTTCGATAACTGGGACGATGTGGTCGGCGTCCCAGAGACTGCGGCGAAAGCGGCGGTTAAGATTCCATTCGCTGAAAGCTTTATGACGGGCGGCGCCGCGGAGCCGCAAGATGCATCGCCATTGTGACAGACAATCGATACCGCAGAGAGCACAGACGCCGCAGTCGCGCTTGAGGACCTCCCCCCGCAAGTAGCTGGAATCGGTGCGCAGCCGCCATTCTTCGACGCAGAATTCGGAGCAGAAGGTAAGACGGCCTTTGGGGACTTCGAGGCTGCACCAGCGGCAGAGATTGCGCCCGGCTGGTCCTTTGGGGAGGCTGGCGCGATCGGCGCGCCCCCCAGGCATCGTACGGGCCGTACTCACGCAAACATTTTAACAGAGTTGCGTTTGGGACAGGATCGACTGCTATCATCGGTTTTGCGCATCGGCCTGCACACTTCCATCTCGGGCTCGCTCGAAAAGGCAGCCATCAAAGCGGCTGAAGCCGGCGCGAACACTTTCCAGATTTTCTCTGCCAGCCCACGCATGTGGCGGGCCGGGGCGCCCGACCCCGCTCAAATTCGCTTGCTCAACAAAGCTCGCGAAGAGCATGACTTGTTCCCGCTGGTGATTCACGACAATTACCTGATCAATATGGCCTCGTGTTCCGAGGCTTTGCGGTCCCAATCCGTTGTAGCTTTCCGCGGTGAGATCGAGCGCGCGCTTGCCATTGGGGCAGAGTACCTGGTCACCCATCCGGGAAACTGTAAGGGTCACACCGTGGAACAAGGAATTTACGAAGTGGTGCGCTCTCTGGTCGAAGCCGCGAGAGGACTCGACACCCGCAATTTGATGGTCCTGCTCGAGAACACCGCGGGATCCGGAGCCGCGCTTGGCAGTCACTTCGAAGAGCTTGCGGACATTCGAAAATATGCCGCCCAATTCACCGATCTTCAAATTGGCTTTTGCGTCGACACTTGCCACTGCCACGCTTCGGGCTACGATGTGTCGAATGCGGCGGGCGTCCGCAAGACCGTTGCCGCGCTGGAAAGCGTCCTGGGAATCGAGAACGTAAAAGTCATCCACGCCAACGATTCGAAGACGCCGTTCAACTCACGCATTGACCGCCACGAGCACATCGGCCAAGGCTCCATTGGAGAGGAAGGATTTCGCTCGCTCCTCAATCACCCTAAACTCAGCCGAAAGGCCTTCATTCTCGAAACTCCCGTGGATGAGGAAGGTGACGAACTTAAAAACATCGAAACACTCAAGAGGCTATGCCGGAAGGGCCGCGCGACGACCAAGCGGTCGAAATGAAATGTCCGATACCCTGAATACATGCCTGATAGAACTATTCAACCGGGCCGCGTTACGACGAGTCCTATCGCCGTAGAACGGATTAGACTCACTCCGGCTGAAGAAAGGAAAGTGCGGCGAGGTGAAGGGCAACTCAAACGTGGAGAGTCGACACCGTGGCGCATTGTAAGGAGAAAAGGGCGATGACCATCGAATTGAACCGGGAATATCTGTCACTTTCAGCGCTTCCGCCAAAAAGGAATTAAAAGACCTGCCTAGTAAGAGAACCGAGCGAGTGCTCTCCAGAATACGCGAACTCACCAGCAATCCGGGTCCCGCTGGTCGCGCGCCCCGGGCGTATCTGTCAACGCTATATTGAAGAGGAAGGGTTTCGCTCCGCATTATCCAGCGTTCAGCAGCACCTAAGAAGCTGAGCGAAAGCTTCATCCTTTAAACTTTTCGAAACACCCAAAGAGGCTATGCCGGAAAAGCCGTACAATCCGCACGAGATCGAGATGAAGTGGCACCAGCGCTGGGCGGAAGACCTCACGCTCTACCAGCCGGAAGCGAATTCCTCGCGTCCCAAGTTCTATGTGCTCGAAATGCTGCCTTACCCGAGCGGAACGCTGCACATTGGGCATATTCGGAACTATTCGATCGGCGATGCGCTGGCCCGGTACAAATGGATGCGGGGCTTCAACGTTCTTCATCCCATGGGCTGGGATGCATTCGGTTTGCCCGCCGAAAATGCCGCCATGGCCAATCACCGCGATCCCTACGATTGGACGCTGTCCAATATCGAGAACATGAAGCGGCAGTACCGGCGCATGGCATTCAGCTACGACTGGTCACGGGAAATCGCGACCTGCCAGCCGGAATACTACAAGTGGAACCAGTGGTTCTTCCTGCGAATGCTGGAGCGCGGCCTGGCCTTCCGGAAAACGGCGCTGGTCAACTGGTGTCCGCAGTGTGCGACCGTTCTCGCCAACGAACAGGTGGTGGATGGGTGCTGCTGGCGGCACGAATCGACTCCGGTCGAGCAACGCGAGCTGGAACAGTGGTTCCTGCGCATCACGCAATATGCGGACGAACTGCTCGCGGCCATCGACGAACTGGAAGGCCATTGGCCCGAGCGGGTGCTGCTGATGCAGCGCAACTGGATCGGCCGCTCGGAAGGCGCGGAGGTCGATTTCCGGCTGGCCGGGAGCGGCGATCCGATCCGGGTGTTCACCACGCGCATCGATACCATCTACGGCGCCACTTGCGTGATACTCGCGCCCGAACATCCACTGGCGGCCGGGTTGCTGACTCCCGAGATGAAGGCGCAGGCCCGGCGCATGGTGGATGCAAGGGCCACCCAAGGCCCGGGTGATATCGATAAGCAAGGCTTCTTCACCGGACACTACGCGATCAACCGGTTCAGTGGTGAGAGGGTGCCTGTGTGGGTCGGAAACTTCGTGCTGATGGGCTACGGGACAGGCGCGATCATGGCGGTTCCAGCGCACGATGAACGGGATTTCGAATTCTGCACTCAGTATGGAATTCCAATTCGTCCGGTGATCCAGCCCGAGGTGGGGCAGGTCCCTGACCTGCCCTTTTTGGACGACGGAGTTCTCTTCAATTCCGGCGGCTATTCCGGCTTACCGAGCGCGGAAGCGCGCCAAACAATGTCCGCGCGCGCTGAATCTGAAGACTTCGGTAAGCCGGCCGTTACGTATCGTATCAAAGACTGGGGCATTTCGCGCCAACGCTACTGGGGCACTCCAATCCCGGTGATCCACTGCCCGAAGTGTGGAATCGTTCCAGTTCCTGAAAAGGACCTGCCGGTGATCCTGCCGCTCGGAGTCTCGATCACAGGCAAGGGCCGATCTCCGCTCGAGAACGTGCCCGAGTTCATCAACGTCAAGTGCCCCACTTGCGGTACTGACGCCAAGCGCGAGAGCGACACGATGGATACCTTTGTCGATTCCTCCTGGTATTTCTACCGGTACTGCGATCCTCACAATTCCAGTGCGCCGTTCGATTCCGCGAAGATCGCCCATTGGTTCCCCATCGATCAGTACATCGGCGGCGTTGAGCATGCGATTCTGCATCTGATTTACTCGCGCTTCTGGACCAAGGTGATGCGCGATATGGGCTTAATCGCAAATGACGAGCCAGCCAGACGCCTTTTCACGCAAGGCATGGTGATCAAAGACGGGGCGAAGATGTCGAAGTCCAAAGGCAATGTGGTCAGCGCCGACCAGATGATCGAGAAATTTGGCGCCGATGTGGGCCGCGTCTTCGAGCTGTTCGCGGTGCCGCCGGAAAAGGAGATGGACTGGACCGATACGGGCGCAAAAGGCGCGGCTGGCTTTCTGGGCCGCATATACAGATTCGTAACGCGCAATGCGGACCGGAGCGATCGGAGCCAGGGCGCTCTGACCGAGGCGGATCGCACGGTGCTGCGAAAGTTACATCAAACCTTGAAGAAGGTTACCGAAGACTTCGAGAGCCGCTGGCATTTCAACACTTCGATTGCGGCCATCATGGATCTGGTCAATGTGCTGTACCTCAAGGAGAGCGAGCTGTCCGCACCCGTGATCGCGGAGGTGCTCGAGCGACTGGTGCTGATGATTGAGCCCTTTGCTCCCTACCTCGCCGAGGAGTTGTGGGAAGAGCTAGGCCGGAAAGGGCCTGTGTTCAAGCAGCAATGGCCTGCTTTCGATCCCGAATTGGCGCGCGATCCCGAAGCGGACGTGGTAATCCAGGTGAATGGCAAGGTGCGGGGCCGCATCGCGGTAGCATTTGGAATGCCGAACGACGCGCTCGAGAAGAGCGCGCTCAGTGAAGCCAAAATTCAGGCTTTCGTGAAAGACAAGCAGATCCTCAAGATCGTGGTAGTGCCTGACAAACTGGTCAATATTGTAGTGAAATAGATCAACATGGCTGACCAGACCAGCGATCGCCGGGACTTTCTGAAATCGGCCGGTGCCGCGGCTTTCACTACTTCTCTGTTTACAGGCAACGTGAGGGGCCAAACGACAGGATCAGCGCGGGCTTTATCGGTATGGGCAAGATGGGCCGCTCGAATCTGTCCTACGCGATGAAGCAGGAGAACCTGGTTCCCGCCGCGATGTGCGACGTGTACCAGCGCAACCTCGACTGGGCCGTTCAGATTAGCAAAGATCGCGCAAAGCCTTGTCGCGATTTCCGCGAGGAAGCAGGCGCTCCGCGAGGCGATCTTTGTAGCTATCGGCTTCGATTACCGCGACGCGCGACTCCGGTCTACGACGATCGCGAAGCCTAGCGTCGTTCAGCATCCGGCCTGCGCCGATCGCACTCAAGCCAGCGCGGGCCTCTGCTGCCGTGAATTGGCGCCGGCCAGAATCCATGCCAGCACCTCGGACGGATGAATCATTTCACCGCACCGCAACGCGAGGATGGCGAGAGCCAGCGTGACGTTGTCCGCGATGTTCTCCAGTTAGTCTTCAACGCTCGGATTCCGCGGACACATCCCCGGAAAGGAAGTATACGCGGAGCGAAAACACGCTCCGCGTAGAATACGTTCTGTATGCGGCGCGTCGAACATCCAGAAGGCCTGCAACCCCAGAATGCGCACGGCGAAGAGCGTGGATTTGCCGATCCAAAGCGCTCCAATGGGCGGCCGGTACTCGATGACCTCTGGATCATGCAGGGCTCTCTTTGCGACCTGCGTTGCAAACACTGCTACAGCATCCTCCCCATCGAATAACCGCCTCGAACAGATCACGTTCGCGGAACTGAAGCCGCATCTGGCAAAGGCGTCACGTTTCGGTTTGCAGAAAATCTACTTTACAGGTGGTGAGGTTTTCGTGAACGACGATGTGCTGCGCGGGCGTTCGGATCGCAACGAGGAGTTCTTAAAAAACCTTACATTCGCGCTGGAGATTGCGCCCGTTGAGATTCTGACGAACCTCGGCGGAAACAGGACGCGCAGGTGCAGTATGAAAAGCGCCAGTTCGGCACCACCCAGAGCGAGATCGAGCATTTAGCGGGGTGGCTGCAGCAACAGCAGGTCAGCGAGGTGGTGATGCGGTTACGCACGCAAGCGTGGAGTCCACGGCGCAATACTGGCGGCCTGTGTGGTACGGACTGGAGGCGCATTTCCGGCTGGTATTCGACTCCTTCATGCAGCACTAACCAGATCACTTTCGCGATGCGATGAGCTACGGCCCAAGCGGCACCTTTGCCTTCGATCTTGGGAAACAGTCGGCCAAACAGACCCGCAAAGAAGCTTTCCTTGGTAT
>JBPCOQ010000216.1:0-27809 GCA_051000095.1 Bryobacteraceae bacterium
TACCGCCGCCCTCACATGGCTCGGGGCCAGGGTGGTTCGCTACTCCTTCCCTGTACGACTCTTTCATTCGCTACTCCATGCCGGTTTATCCCGGCGCTATCCAGGTTAGCCAACCTGCCCCACTTGAGAATGTAGAAACTCCAGACACACAGGCAAGAATGCCTGTGCCACTCGGTGCAACACGGCGGATGCTGGTGGATTTTTGAAGCAGGCTCTACGTCACTCCCCGCGATCCAACTTTGCCGCGATACCCGAAGATCCGCTGTATCCAACGCACTCTGCCCGGCGTGCGTAGCCCGAGCATCCACTGATCCGCAGCCTGGCGGTTGCCCAACGCCATCGTCGGATAGGCGTGAATTGTCGCGGCGATCGATCTTAACTTGATGCCGTTGCGAATGGCGAGCGAGTACTCACCGGCCATTTCGCCGGCGTTCACGCCCAGGATGCTGACGCCGTACACCTTGCCGCTCCTCCGGCTCGCGAACACTTTCATCATGCCCTCGCTTTCCCCTTCGGTGACCGCGCGATCGATCTTCTTCAATGGGAGCTGGTAGGTCTCGTAAGCAATCCGTCGCTTTTCGAGCTCCTGCGCGCCCCAGCCAACGTGCGCCAGTTCAGGGTCCGTAAAGGTGCACCACGGGACATGCTTTTCGTCCAATGCCGCCGGGAGGTGCAGGATGGCGTTGTTGATCGCTACTTTCGCCATATGCTCGGCCATGTGGGTGAACTGCAGCTTGCCAGTGACGTCGCCGCACGCATAGATGTGCTTCAGATTGGTTTGGCAGCGCCGGTTGATCGGAATGCCGGACTTCTCGTGCCGGATGCCGGCCGCCTCCAGGTTCAGACCGTCTGTTTGGGCTTGCCGGCCGACGGCGATCAGCAGCATGTCGGCTCCGATTGTTCTCGTCAGCTTCGACTTCATGAGGAACCGCACGCCTTCGGCTGTGAGCAACGCCTGTAGCAGGGCGCTCAATTCAGGATCATCGTGCGGAAGAATCCGGTCGCCGTGCTCGAACACGGTCACCTCGGAGCCAAGCCGCCGGAACGCCTGGGCCATTTCGATTCCAATCGGACCGCCACCAAGTACCGCAAGATGCCGGGGCTGCTGCTTTAGTGAGAAGATCGTCTCGTTGGTGACGTAGTCGCTTGGTCCCAGGTCCGGAATCGGCGGAACCGCGGCGACACTGCCGGTCGCGATCACAAAATAGCGCGCCGAGAGCTTGGCGGCTCCCTCAACCTCCACGGTGTGAGAATCGAGGAACCGCGCCCTTCCAGCAATCACTTCCACTCCGAGACGCTCCATGTTGGGCGGCGCGTCCGCGGACTCGTACACACTTTGCTGAACACTGCGAACATGCTCCATAAGCCGCCCGAAATCGATCTCCGGGTGCATCGCCGTCAGGCCATAGCGATCCGCTGTCCGGATCTGGTGAGCGACGCGGGATGCCTTCAGCAGAGTCTTGCTCGGGATGCAGCCGGTCCAGGTACAATCGCCGCCCAGCCGCCCGGACTCAATAAGAGCGGTTTTCGCGCCCATCAAAGCTCCAAAGCCGGAGGCCGTTAGTCCCGCCGCGCCGCCGCCAATCACGATCAGGTCGTAGTCATAGGTTGACACCTCTCTGTTGTCGCACATTGCCGCCGCAGTTCGTTTGCCGAGTGGTGGTTCTAATCCACCGAGCCGGTCGAGCCCAATCGGACCCTTACTCGTAAACTATTGAAATAACATCTGCTTTGTTGGCTACACGCGTGCTCCTTCCATCGCGTAGCCGTAAGGAGCTAACCAATGAGACTCGTGAACAGATCCAAACTGATGAACGCCGCAGTCGTCTTCGCCAGCGCATTTGTACTGACCGCGGCGATGCCGGCTTTTGCCCAAGACTATCCGCCGCCTCCGAGTTTCTCTTCCGGGCAGGTGGACAACCTGGTTTCGCGGATTGCCTTGTACCCCGATCCGTTATTGGCCCAGATCTTCGCGGCAGCCTCTTTCCCCGATCAGATTCCGGACGCAGCCCGTTGGGCGGACCAGAATCGCAACCTACGCGGCAATGAGCTGGCGGACACTATCTACCAGGCCAATCTGCAATTCGATCCCGCCGTCCAGGCGCTGCTACCGTTTCCGCCGGTTCTCGACATGATGGCCAGCGATCTGAACTGGACTAGCTCGCTCGGTAACGCCGTTCTGGCGGACCGTTCCCTTATAATGGACTCCGTTCAAAGAATGCGGCGCTCCGCGGAACAGTACGGATATCTGCAAAGCAATCAGCAGATTCGCGTTGTCAATAACGGACCCGCCGTCGAGATCGAACCGGTAGATCCAGCATTAATCTACGTTCCCGCGTACGATCCCTACGTCGTATACGCGCCGCCTCGCCCTGGATTCTTTGTGGGTGGAGCGATTGGGTTCGGGTCCTACTATTCGATCGGCGCTTTCGGAGGTTGGGGCTGGGGCGGTGGATTCAATTGGCATAACCACGCAGTATTAGTAAACAACTCTGTGTGGGGCCGGACCTGGTACAACCGCGATGCTTACGTGCACAACTACGGCAACTGGGATCGGGGCGCATGGCGGAATACCTACAACGCCCGTAATGTCACGATCAACAACGATCGTACTTACTATCGGAACGATAACGTGAACCGATACTCGAACACTTACTCGAACTCGCGAAACTATAACCGCGGCAGCCAATACAGCAACACTTACTCGAACCAGGGTGGCTACAACCGCAACGTCCCATCCGCTCCTGCCGCTCCGAGCCGCGGCTACGATCGAGGCAACAACAGTCAATACAGCAATGGATACTCGAACCCGAGCGGCTATAACCGCAGCGTTCCATCCGCTCCTGCCGCTCCGAGCCGCGGTTATGAGCGAGGCAACAACAGCCAATACAGCAATGGATACTCGAACCAGGGTGGCTACAACCGTAGCGTCCCATCCGCTCCTGCCGCTCCGAGCCGCGGTTATGAGCGAAACACGTACTCAAACCCAGGGCGCGCCTACACTGCTTCGCCGGCTCCCGCGGCGCAGGGCCGTAGCTTTGGAGCGGTCTCTGGAAACCAAGGCGCCGGAAACACGAGCGGACACTTTGACCGGGCTGGTGGACGCCGTTACTAGTCCGAACGAGTCCGAACGACAACTGGACCGTTTCGAGGCGGTGGGCCTTCAGAGCCCGCCGCCTTCTTGCATTGGGGAAGCGAGTTAACCTGCATTTCGCACTAGCCCAGCGTCTCGACGCGGCACGCAGGAGTGTTTCTCTTGCCCGGCAGCCGGGCAAAGACTGGATTGAAAACATCAGGGTCTTGGTTTAAGTGCAACACAGGCACGAATGCCTGTGTTACTCACGCCTGTAGTCCAGGTTCGAAGGTGGGCTACGTACTTTGCCCCATGCGTGATCCTACCCGCGGACCCGATCTTCTATATGAGGGCGAGCGGCGGGATGAACTGTGTGTACTGTAACGGCCCGATGGCTCCATCCCGAGGCTTGTCGGAGCTCGATTTCTGCTCCGACGATCATCGCTTTCAGTATGAGTCTGCCGCCCGGTTGCGCCGGTGTGAATACGTATTGCCGCTGGCCGCACCGGATCTCGCGCCTCCGCGGAAAGCCACCAAAGGCTACGGGCCTCTACCAGGCACCGGGTCAAGACGGATCGCTCTTCCGGCCGTTGCATTGAACACCAGCGCGCCATGTTTGGCCCTAAGCCGCCCGAGCGCCATGCACACCCTGCTGGGCGCCTGGCCTTTTGAGGCCAGTGCGGCCTCCGGACCGAAGCTTGCTGTGCGCGCACTCGTCGTGTCTCAGTCCTGTCGTCGGCTCCCCGCCGCGGCGATGATACCGCGCGGATCTGCGCTCGCGTTGACCACATCGGCAGTCTGGCGCCACCGGTTGAGCACAAATTGGCGGCGAATACCGAAGACCGTTCAAGTAACCATGGCCGCGATTCCGCTGGTGTTCACGGCCGTAATGCACGGTGGACGTGCTGGAACGGATGTGCAGAGCCTGGTGAAAACTCGATGGAGCGATCTCGGGTCTCAAGTCCAGGGCCGCGCGGGTATCGCACTTGGCGATAATTTCCGGGAGGGGCTGAGTGAATGGCGCGGCCGGGCGAGCTCCAAGCCGGCTTGGTCTTTCGACAACGCGGGATTCGTTCATCCGGGGCCGCTCGCGCTGTTCCGCCCCACGGTGGATTTAACCGATTACCGGATCGAGTTCCGCGCACAGATCGATCGGCAAGGGCTTGGATTTGTGTTCCGGGCCAGGGATTTCAATAATTACTATGCGGTGAAGCTCGTCATAGCGGAGCCGGGCCCCTTGCCAGGCGTGAAAATTGTCAGGTATGCCGTAATCCAGGGGCGCGAGGGGCCGCATGCCATACGGCCTTTGCCGCTCACTGTGCGTAGCGACACATGGTATAGCGTGCGCCTGGATATCCGGGGAAGCGATTTCACTCTAAACATCCAGGGCCAAGTTGTCGATTGCTGGTCAGATGCTCGTTTGAGGCAAGGAGGCATGGGCTTCTTCTGCGGGAAGGGCGAACAGGCGAGGCTGCGGTCGGTTGAGGTCTCACACCAGAACGACGCTTTGGGTAAGTTTTGCGCCTACCTGAAACCGAGCGGCGGTGCTAACAAGTGAGTGGGTTTCAAAGAAGCGAGACAAATGAGTAAAGCAGGGAGTAAGAGAGCAGCATGAGTCATTTCAAACCAAGCCCGGTAACAGCCGGGAGCGCCGCCAAGGGAGTCCCGGCGAATAACGCCGCCAGTTCCGCTGGCACCGGTAATCCCGCAACATTAGCGCAGGCCGTGTCGCTACATATTGAAGGTAAGCGCAAAGAGGCGCTGCAGGAGATTGACCGCCTGCTGGATGAGGGCCGAGCCACCAATGAAGTTTATGCGGCCAAAGCGCACATTCAGTTCGAGCTGGAACTCTTCGACGAGGCGGCTAAGACTTACGACAATCTGCTCGGCACCAATCCTGGAGACGCCGCCACAAACTTCAATCTGGCATTGTGCCTGGAGAAACTGGGCCGCTGGCCAGAGGCTGCTTCCCGCTTTGAGACAGCCCTGCGAGAGGAGCCAAGCCGTCACGAAGCTCAGCTTGGATTAGCCATTTGCCTGTTGCACACGGAAAAGGCCAATGAAGCGGACCTGGCTTTCGATAAGGTGCTGGCGCAATCAGCCGCCAATCCGACCGCCCAGTTTGGGAAAGCTGTGGCGCTTCAACTGCTCGGGCGATTCGATCAAGCCACGGAAATTTACCAGAAGATCCTGGCAAAGAAACCCGAATCCGAGCAGTGCCTGATCAATCTGATCGGCATTGGAACCGCCCGGAAGGACATGATCATGGTTCGCGAGTATTCGGAAGGCCTGCTCGCGATCCGGCCAAATTCCCAATCGGCTCTGGAAGGCTTGGCGGCTTGTGCGTTCGCCGGGGAGGATTTCGGAGCGGCGGCGCGCTACTCCGAAAAGCTGATTGAGTACGCGCCGGAAAGCTATGAGCGTTGGTTCAATCTCGGGGTGGCCAATCACAAGCTCGCGAAACTGCCGGACGCGGTGAAAGCTTATTCGGAAGCCGGACGGATCCGGCCAGATGCCTCGGAAGTTTACGTGAATCTGGGGGCGGTGAACCAGGAATTGGGCGATTTGCGAGCTGCGCGCGCGGCTTATGAAACAGCCCTACGGCTGCAGCCGGACAACGCCGATGTGCTACTCAACCTGGCAATCCTGCTGGAGAGGGACGGCGCCGCGGAGGAAGCCGAACGAGCCTTCACCACCCTGGCCACTAAGAGACCGGATCTCGAAGATGCATGGTTTCACGCAGGATATTTGCGCTTGCAGAGCGGCGACTATCGGGGTGGCGTGGAGGCCTTCGAAACGTGCTTGAACAAACGGAGCATTTGGCCGGAGGCGCAATTGAATCTCGCGCTGGCTTATTGGAACTCAGGCGATCTGGACCAGGCCGCGCGGGCCTTTGAGGGATTACTCGCCGCCAGTCCGGATTCGATCGAGGCTGTCCGCGGTCTGGCGGCGCTCGCGGTAGAGCGGCAGAACTTCGATCAGGCGCTCGATTATCAAGCGAAGTTAATTGAGCGCGGCGAGCGGAATCCGGAGCTGTTCTATAACACTGGCCTACTGTTGCAGAAATCGGGACAACTTAGCGACGCCATCAAGCTCTATCATGAGGCGCTTACCGAAAAGCCGGAATTTGCCGAAGCGCTGTTGAATTTGGGTCACGCGCTCCAAGACCAGGGACTCGGTGACGAAGCACGGGAATGCTGGAAGAAAGCATTAGCGCAAAAACCGGAGCTGGCCCACGGCTACTTCGCGCAGTAGCAGCCAGCCGCACGCTTAAAGCCGGTGGGCTATTGGCATCTCTCCGAGATGATCGACCGCATCCAGGCAGGCCCGGTTTGGGGAGGCCCGATGAGCCTGTTTCGGAGTTTCTCGCGCAACACGTGCTCGCGGCGTGGCTGTCACGAGAAGCAGGCGATCGGCTTGGTGGAACGCGCGGGCGGTGTAGTCCTCGACTACTACCAGACCAGCGCGCAGGACGCGCCTGGGAAGTTGCCAGACGTAGTGAGCCGTTGAGGGAGAACCGGTAGTCAGTTGGTTTTGACTTGTACCCGCCTTGCCCCGCCCGCCAGGTTGCCGGCCGCTTTTTCGCGGGCCGCGTCGCTGATCTTGATGTTGTTAATCACCTGGAGAGCTCCGGCGGTTTTGGCCATCCTCGTCGCGGCGCCCTTGTGCTGGATGACGTTGGTGCTGCCTTCCCAGGTCACGACTCCACCCTTTACGTGGGGCGTAAAGCCGTCTTTGCCGACCTTGGATTTGGCCAGCTTGGCGCGGAGATTGCGATCGATTTCAGCATCGCTGAGCCGTCCATGGCTCGCGGTCTGAGGGGCGGTTGATGCTGTTTTGGCGGATGCCGCGAGCGTCATGCAGGCGAACAGCGCAGCAGCGAGAATATGCGTAATTTTACTCATACGATTGTACGTGCGCGCGCGGCGGCATTATTCGCAAACTATAATTAAGCAAATGCCGCAGGAGAATCTTGCAAGGCGGACTTTCATCGGTGGCGCGGCGGCGCTCACCGCGGCCTCTTACAACCGGGTGCTGGGCGCTAACGACACGCTTCAGCTTGGCGTGATCGGTCCAGGCGAGCGGGGCCGTCTGGACATGAGCCACTTCATGGCGGACCCCAAAGTCCACGTGGCCGCTCTGTGCGATGTGTACGGCGAGCAGATCGACAAGGCCAAGCAGAAAGCAGTCGACGCCCGGAGCTTTACCGATCATCGCAAGCTGCTCGAGATGAAAGACATCGACGCAGCGCTCATTGCGACGCCAGACCACTGGCACGCGCGCATAGCCATGGATGCTTTAAACGCGGGTAAAGACGTCTACGTCGAGAAGCCGCTCAGCCGGACGATTGACGAGGGTCCTCGCATTGTGAAAGCGGCCCGTGTCAACAAGCGCGTCTGTCAGGTGGGCATGCAGCAGCGTTCGGGCAAGCACTATCTACAGGCCAAGCGGGACTATATCGACACGGGCCGGCTGGGGAAAATCTCGCTCGCACGCACGTGGTGGCACGGAAACGGCTATCACTTGCGCAAAGCGCCGGAGTCGTTGCGGGAGCAGCCAGCCAACCTCGATTGGGCACGCTTTCTCGGTCCGCTGAAGTGGCGTGATTGGGATCCGCAGCAGTATTGGAACTGGCGGGCGTATCTGGATTTCGGGGGCGGCCAGGTAACGGATCTGTTCACGCATTGGATCGATGTGGTGCATATGTTTCTGGGGTCCGATGTGCCAAAATCCGCCTCGGCGGCAGGCGGCGTTTACGCGTACAAAGACGGACGGACGGCTCCCGACACGATCAACGTGCTGCTGGAGTATCCGGCCGAGTTCACCGCCACCTTTGAGGCGACCCTGGTGCCCGGTAAAAAGGGTGAGGGCATTGAGTTCTGCGGTACGGAAGGACGCCTGCTGATCGACCGCGCGCATTTCGAGTTTCACGCGGTGGGGCAGAACGTCGAGCCCGTCATCGTCAAAGCCGAGCCGCACGACATGACTCTCGACCATGTCAACAATTTCCTGGAATGCGTGCGAACCCGCAAGCGCCCGAACGGCGATGTGCAGATCGGCCATCGCTCCGCACAGGCGTCACACTTGGGCAACATCGCCTATCTCGAAAGACGCCGTATCGATTTCGACCCGCAACGGGAAGAGATTCTGCCGTTCTGACCCCTCCGCGTCTCATGGACGAGCAGCGCTACGCGGAACTGCTGGCCGGCTCGAGGCCCGGCGTTATCGACACTCCGGAGGAGCACGAACGCCTGCTCACGATCGCCGAAGCGCTCATGGAGAAAGGCCAGGCACTGGCTGCCGAAGAGTGGAAGCTGCTCGAGCTGCTGGTGCTGCTGATTCGGGTGTTTGAAGAAGAAGTGGAAGCCGCGGAAGAGAAGGAGGACGAGGAGCATGCTCCGCTTCCACGGCCTCACGAGACTCTGCGGCGATTGATGCAGTCCAGAGGTTGGCAGGAAGACGCGTTAACCGACATCTTCGGCAATCCTTATCTGACGGGTGAAGCGATGGCCGGACGGCGTCCGATTTCGAAGGGCCAAGCCAAGGCCCTCGCGAAGCTATTCCGGGTGCCTGAGAAACTGTTTCTAGAGTAAGAAAAACCGCACCGGAAACCGGCAGAGGAAGAGTCGCGAAATTTGCCGGGCCCGGTGCGGCTCGCCCAAGACGGGCTAGGATCCGGCGTCGGCGCTACTGGCTGAAACACCCGCTTCGTCATCCCGGCTCAGGCCCGCGTTCTTATTCCCGCACCAGGACGGCCAGCAACATCCGATACTTTCGATCCACGGACGAGACCGTCTATCTAAAAAATCGAATCGGGGAGAAGTCAAAAAAAAGCCCTCTGTTGCAACGTGCCAACAGGTCGTGAGCGGCTCTAAAACCTGAAATCCGGCTCCCGCAAGCACGCCGTTTTTTCAACCACTCGCTTCCCGTCCTGCCAGTTGCAATCAGAGGGGCAGGTTTTAAGGGTACTTCCTCAATTCACCACTGCCGTTGCATGTTGTCCGCCGCCGGAAAACGGTTCTAAGTTATTAAAAATACTGTACTGGAAAGTTCCGGAGCGCGGCATTTTGCGGGTGGGCTGTGGCACTGTGACACAATGAAATGACCCACCTACGGATGCCGACGCGCCCGCTCCGCCCAGCTTTTTGGCTCGCACTTTCGTTATTTCCCTGCTGCGTAGGGGCGCAGATCGCGCAAGACGAGTTCCGCGTGTATACCGAACACCCCAGGATTTTGCTAAGGCCGCAGCGGCTTCGGCTGTTGAAGCGCGAGCGGGAGCGCCAGTCCATGCGATGGAAGCAGTTCGAGGCGCTGATCGCCGGTGGCGCACAGATGCCCGAGCCCGGATTCGGGTGGGCGCTCTACCATGCAGTCACCGGGGATGCGGCGGCGGCAAAACATGCCGTGGATTGGGCGCTCGGCAACGGAGCGGACTTGCGACAGCTCGCGATTGTATACGACTGGTGCCAGGATTCGCTCACCGAGCTGCAATCGAAGGCCCTGACAGCCAAGATCCAAAAGCAGATCGCAGCGGTCCGGCCCGATGATGTGATCGCTCAGCGAGGGCACGCCCTGGGGGCTATTGCGATCGCGGAAAAGGACATGGATGCCGCCGAAAAAACGTTGCGTAACCTGATCGAGAGTTGGTGGCGCGAGTCCATGGCCCACGCGCTCGAGAACGGACGCGATCTTGATGCCGGGGCCGAGTTGTACGCGTTGTGCGAGCTTTTACACAGTATCCGGGATAACCTCACAATCGACTTGCGTTTGTCCGCCCCCGGCTATTTCAAAGATTTATCAGATTATGAGATCGCGGACAATTACCCGAGCCCGTATGGAGCCGCCGCTGAAAATGAGTATTGGATTCCCGTCTACAAGGGTTCCGGCGAGCCGGACGCGAACCGGGCGGCTTTGGCCAGGGCGGCGGGGTTGAGTACCGTGGCCTTGGACAGCAATGCGCTTGGGAATCAGTATCTGCAAGGCTGGCTGATCCAGGACCGGTTTATGCTGCGCGGCGCGTTCGGAGCGCCGTATGAGTTCCTGTGGGCCAATCCGTATCAGCCGGGTTTGAGCTATGAGCACGTGCCGCTGGTGTTTCACGATGTCCGGTCCGGGACGCTGTTTCTAAGGTCGAACTGGGATGAAGATGCAACCTGGTTCGGCCTGTATCACGGCGAAGCGCAACTGTTCCGCGACGGCAAAATCACCGTGTTGAATCAGAAGGGCTCGCGCTCGGCAAAGCCGGAGCCGATTATCGTGGGGGCGGCGAGCGTGCTGCTGGCGCGCGAAGGGCTGCGATTCCTAGGCGCGGATGAGCACATGTTTGTGGTCGGGTGGAAGCCGCGCATGAAGTATGATGTCGAGGTGGACGACGAGGAAATGCGCGAGGTGGAAACGGACGCGGCCGGCACTCTGCAGTTGGAGTTTCCGGAGGGGCGCAAGGCTGGCGTGAAAATTCAGGAGGCTGGCAGTGGAAGTAAGTGAGCGGGAGTTTTTGCGAGAGAGCCTGTTCAATAATCGTGAGCGGCTGCTGAACGCAGTGACGGGTCTTACGGCGGCCCAAACGGAGTTCCGTCCGGGACCGAATGCATGGTCGATTCCGGATTGTCTGGAGCACATTACCTTGGTAGAGACCCGAGTGATGAAATCGATTGAGCGGGTTTTGCAAACGGCGCCTGAACCTCAAAAAGCGGCGACGGTGGTGGGCAAAGAGAGGCTGATCCTGGCGGCGGTACCCGACCGCAGCACCAAGGTGGAAGCTCCTGAGCAGGTGCGGCCAACCCGCCAATCCTCGGATATCCGGAAATTGACCGCGGCTTTCCAGGCAGCCCGTGAGCGCTCGATGCGGTTCGCGGCGGAAAGCGATGCCGACCTGCGCAGCCATTTTTTTCCGCATATCCGGTTCGGGGATCTGGACTGTTATCAGTGGCTAGTGTTTTTGGGCCCGCACTGCGAGAGGCACGTGTTGCAGATTGAAGAGATCAAGGCGGCAGGTGTTGGAGTCGCGAAGTAGATTGCATTTTTCGCCAGAGTTGACTAGACCAGAGTCCGCAAGAGTGTTTCCCTGCCCGGGAGGCCGGGCAAAGACCGGATTGAGAACGTCAGGGTCTTCGTCCAAGTGCAACACCCGCTTGCGGGCAGGCAGCAAGAATGCCTGTACTACTCGGATACGGTAAACTTTGAACCGCGCGCGCAAGTGGGGGATTGTGCTGGCGGTGCTGGTTGTCCTCGGAATAATCGCGATTGTTGGATTCGTGCGGGTGGGTCCGGCGCTACGGCCTCGTATCGTTCGGGCGCTGGAGCGCCACTTCGACAGCGATGTCGAGCTGCGGGATTTTCACGTGTCGCTTTTTCCCCCGTCCGCGAGTGGCGACGGGTTGGTCCTGCGTCACCGGCAGTTTGGCAAAGCGACCCTGATCGCGGTCAAGCACTTCGATATTGACGCCGGTCTATTCGGCTTCTTCCGCGAGCCGATCCACGTGCGCCGCGTGAAACTCGATGGTGTTGAAATTCATGTTCCTCCGAAGCATCGGCAAGATAAGAGCCCCGGCCAAGCCCACAAGAAAGAGAGCGTTGATTTCGTGGCGGACGAGATCGATGCGGGGGCACTTTGCTTGAGATTGTGCCCACGAAACCAGGCAAGCACCCTCTCGTGTTCACAATCAAGAAACTGAGGCTGCATTCGGCCGGCAAGAATACCGCGATGACGTTTGATACAGTTCTGATGAACGCGAAGCCGCCTGGCGAAATTGAAAGCGACGGAACATTTGGGCCGTGGCGGAAGGACGATCCGGGCCAGACGCCAGTGGGCGGCAAGTACACTTTCCGAAACGCGGACCTGTCGGTGTTCCATGGCATCGCGGGCCGGCTTTCGTCGGAGGGAAATTACAACGGTGTGCTGGAGGGCATCGCTGTAGCGGGGAACACCGATACTCCCGATTTCAGGGTCGATACCGGCGATCATCCAGTGGACCTCAAGACGGAGTTTCGGGCTGTGGTCGATGGAACGAATGGAGACACAATTCTCGAAACAGTCGATGCGCAGTTTCTCCACTCGGCGGTAGTTGCTCGCGGCGGAGTGATTGACGAACCCGCTCCGCTGGGCAAACGCGTGACCCTCGACGTCACCGTGGAGAAAGGCCGCGTTGAAGACATGTTGCTGCTGGCCGTCAAATCCGATCCTCCGATGTTGCGAGGCGATATCTCGTTCCATACCAAATTCGATCTGCCGCCCGGAAAGAGACTAATCCGGGACAAACTGATGCTGGATGCCGAATTTGGAATGCAGTCGGCGCGCTTCACGAGTAAGGACGTGGCCGGAAAAATCGCGGCGCTCAGTACGCATGCGAAGGGTGAACCCGAAGCCCCGGCCGATTTTGGGAACCGCTTCCCATTTCAGCGGCCACTTCAAGCTGAAAGATGGCGTCGTGAGTTTTTCGAAGCTATCTTTTGACGTGCCCGGCGCGGCTGTGCTGCTCACCGGAACATATGGACTACGTACCGGGAAACTCGATTTCCGGGGCGAGCTGCGCATGCACGCCACCTTGTCACAGGCGACTACCGGCGTGAAATCTTTTTTTCTCAAGGCGCTTGATCCGTTTTTCAAGAAACAACATGCTGGCGCCGTCATCCCGATTAAGATCACCGGAACGCGAAACAGCCCGTCCTTCGGGCTGGATCTATTTGATTGAGAACCTGCTGCCGCGGTTTAGCCGGACCTCCGGATGCAACCACTACTTTGTTCGGAAGTGGAGCACCAGGCGATCTATTACCGAACACGATTATGGGGCTGACGACATCGGAGCGGCTTCGTAACCGCTCTATTCGGGAGCGCCGAGGCGTTGCGGCGGATGGCACGATGAATGCTAACTGCCAATTGTGTTCGGGCCGCAACAACAGGCACGAAAGAGGAGGCGCGTTTTGAAAATCGGGTGGATTTACCCTTTCATTATCCTGGGTGGACTTGCAGAGTTGCGGCGCGGCCATGAACGCGCAACTGAACCATTCAAATGGAGGGCCTTTCTTCCCTGCCGCGGTGGGCGCCGCTCGGAGGATTAGTGGGCGCAGTTCAAGTCTATGCAGGCCTCACGCTGGTGAACAAAGTAGGCGCTGGTCCATCCGTTGGATTGACAGTTACAGCGGCGCTGGTAGCATCGCTTGCGCTTGACCACTTTGGCTGGTTCCACATGCCTGTTCATGCCATCAATTTGTGGCGGATTGCCGGGGCGGCCCTGATGGCCGGCGGTGTTTCGCTAGTCGCGAAATTCTAGCGGATATGTAATACAGCGGATTGCGTGGTGAGACCATGTTTGATCGGATCGTGAGCTGGGTGCATATTGGGGATTTGCACGTACAGACTCGCGACGGGCAGAACTACAGGGACTTCGAACGACTTATCGACGGTGTGAACACCCATTTGTTACCCGCAATCGATTTCGCGTTTCTCCCGGGAGACAATGCCGGCGCCCGCGGGAGGAGCCGAGACAGAGCTTTTCATTCGGGACATATAGAATGATTTTCCTGAACTCCCTCGACGGCGAGGAACGGGACGCGTTCGACTTCTCCTCGGAGCAAGTGCGGTGGCTTGCGGGCGAGCTGCAGAGCGCATCCGGCGAGGGCTCGCGCGCAGTCCTCGTCATGCATACTTATCCGAGCGAGCTAACGACTTGTCGAGAGAAAGTTCAGCGCCTCATCGCGGAGCGCAGGATTTTGCTCGTGGCGATGGGGCACACGCATTACAACGAACTGGCCAATGATGGCACAACCGTCTACAGCGCAACCCGCTCGACCGGGCAGATCGAGGAAGGGCCTACCGGTTTTTCGATCACGAATCTGGATCGGGATGTCGTGAGCTGGCGATTCAAGCCGCTGGCTGAATGGCCTTTCGCGATGATTACTTCGCCCGGCGACCGGCGGCCGATCGTCGACCCGGCGCGCGCGAGCAAACTGGTGAAGGGCCCCGTTGAAATCCGGGCAAAGGCTTGGTCCGCGCAGGGTGTGATGGCGGCCAATCTTCAGGTGGATGCGGGGAACCAACGGCGATGTCCCTGGGTGGATCTCCCGTCCATTGGAAGTGCGATTGGGATTCGACGAGAGTCAGCAATGGAGAACACCAACTGACCGTTCGCGTGTTCGATGGGCAAGGGCGGCCGGACGAGGATTCCATCCCGGTGCTGGCGCGGCAGGATGGCACGTACAAGTTCCCTTTTCCCGGTTCGCTGGATTCGGAGAATGCAGTGGGAGCCTGGCCTGCAAAAGGGACTGTTGGGAATCAACTCGGCCCGAACAAGAACGGCGGGAAATGGTGACGAAGCGGAAGGACGGTCCCGGGAGCAAGGCGGCGCTTGCCGCATGAATCACATTGCCGTTTGGCTCATTGCAGCGATCGCAATCCTGCTTATTCTGATTAGGCCCAAGGCGATTCCGGAAGCCGTATGGGCAGGTTCCGCGGCTCTGCTGCTGGTTTTGTTCCGGCTTCTCTCTCCGAGCGACGCTCTCAGCGCCGTGGGCCGCGGCGCCGACGTGTATTTATTCCTGACGGGAATGATGATACTCGCGGAGTTGGCGCGGCGGGAGGGATTTTTCGATTGGGTGGCGGCAATCGCGGTCGGGGCTGCACATGGCTCACGAACGCGTCTCTTCGCCCTGGTCTACCTGGTCGGGATCGTCGTGACGACCTTTCTCTCGAATGACGCGACGGCGGTTGTCCTCACCCCGGCTGTTTTTGCGTCCGTAAAGAAGGCTCGCGCCACTCCCCTTCCCTACCTGCTCATCTGCGCCTTCATCGCGAACGCCGCAAGCTTTGTTCTACCGATCTCCAACCCGGCCAATCTGGTTGTCTATGCCTCAAAGATGCCGCCGCTCAGCACGTGGCTCCGCTTATTCGCGCTGCCTTCCCTCTTGTCCATTGCCGCGACTTACCTCGTGCTTCGATGGCTTTCACGAGCAGATCTGGAGGGCAAGATGGAAACCGATGTGAGACGCCCGGAATTATCAACAGCCGGCCACCGGGCGGCCTACGGTATTGCCGGAACCGCGTTCGCCCTCATTTTGGCTTCCGCCTTCAGCATCGATCTCGGCCTGCCCACATTCCTCGCGGCGCTTGCCGCAACCGCGGTGGTTTCCTTCGAAGATCGCCACGCCCCGCTTGGTATTGTCAAGGACATTTCGTGGAGCGTGCTTCCGCTGGTCGCGGGCTTGTTCGTGCTGGTCGAAGGGGTGAACCGGGCGGGCGCTCTCACCCTCAGCGGCAATGCACTGCGTCAGGCCGCTCAGGCTGGTCCCTTGGCAGGAGCGTTGGCCTCCGCATTTGGGGTGGCGCTATTGTCCAACTGTGCGAACAATCTACCGGTCGGGTTGATTGCCGGTGGCGCGATACACACGACGAAGGTTCCCGAGCTGCTCCGGAATGCGCTTTTGATTGGAGTGGATCTCGGGCCGAACCTATCCGTCACAGGCTCACTCGCGACGATTCTCTGGCTGGTTGCGCTGCGGCGTGAAGGCGAAGATGTCAGTTTCTGGAAATTTCTAAAATACGGCGTGCTGGTCATGCCGCCCGCGTTAGCACTGGCCATTTTCGCTCTGATGCTAACGAGTTGAAACCCCGGAACGAGTCTTACCCGCGCGTCGATCAACTCAGGAGTACAATCAGACTGAATGTTCCAGATCATCCGTAGTTCGCCCGTTTACGACGTCGTCGTCATAGGGTCAGGCGCGGGAGGCGGGACTGCCACCAAGGTCTTGACCGACTTGGGCGTGTCGGTCGCCCTCTTGGAAGCCGGGCCGATGCTCAATCCCGCCAAAGACTTTAAGGAGCACATGTGGCCTTGGCAGGTGCCCCACCGTGGCATCGGCGAGGGTGGTTCGGGATATTTCGGCGAGAGCCCGTATCCGTTCGGTTATTTTTCAACCACTAGCGGCGGATGGCATTTAGAGGGCGAGCCCTATACGATCGCCGAAGGATCCAAGTGGCAATGGTTCCGATCCCGCGTCGTCGGCGGCCGGACCAATCACTATGGCCGCATCGCCCTGCGCTTCGCGGACTATGATTTTGCGGCGTACTCCCGCGACGGACTCGGAACGGACTGGCCAATCACCTACGACGAGATCTCGCCCTATTACGACAAAGCCGAGAAGTTTATCGGTGTCACGGGCTCCAAGGAAGGGATCCGTAGCGCGCCGGACGGAATCTTTCAGCAGTGTCCTCCGCCGCGCGTTCACGAAACGCTGGTCCAGCGAGCGTGCAAGAAGTTGGATATCCCGTGCATCCCCTCGCGCCTGGCCGTCATTACGCAGCCAACCAATGGCCGGCCCGCGTGCCATTACTGCGCGCAATGCGGACGGGGCTGTGTCAGCGCCTCTAACTACTCATCGAGCCAGGTACAAGTGTTCCCGGCGATGAAGAGCGGACGGCTCAAGCTGTTTGCCAACTCCATGGCGCGGGAATTGATTACCGATGAAAGCGGCAAGGTAAAGGCCGTATCTTACATCGATAAGAACACACGTACGGAGCAACAGATTCGCTGCCGTGCCGTGGTGGTGGCGGCCAGCGCCTGCGAATCGGCGCGGCTGCTGCTCAACTCGAAATCCAGCCGCCACCCCGATGGTTTGGCGAATGGCTCCGGGGTGGTGGGCCGCAACCTGACCGACAGCGTTGGTTACGGAATCAGCGCGCATATTCCCGCGCTCGATGGTCTGCCGCGTCATAACTGCGATGGCATGGGCGGGATGCACGTCTACGTACCCTGGTGGCTGTGGGACAAGAAGGACAAAGCCTTCCCGCGGGGCTATCATGTCGAAGTCAGTGGGGGTTTCTTCATTCCCGGTATCGGCGCGTTCCACAGCGAATGCCATCGGCAGGAGGGCTACGGCAAAAATCTGAAAGCCGCAATCCGCGAGCGGTACGGCGCTTATGTGCACCTGGCGGGCCGTGGCGAGCAGATTCCGAACGAGCAGACTTACTGCGACATTGATCCCGCCGTCATGGATCGCTGGGGCATTCCGGTGTTGCGGTTCCACTTCAAGTGGACTGACAACGAGATCAAGCAAGCGCAGCACATGCACGAAACATTCAAAGGGGTGCTCGAGACGATGGGAGGCAAGATCATCGGTCCGCCGCCGCCCACGGTGGAGGGCGAGGGTATTTCGTACGGCGGAGAGATCATTCACGAGCTCGGCACGGTGCGGATGGGGAGCGACCCGAATACCTCGGCGTTGAATAAGTACTGCCAGGCGCACGAGGTCAAGAATCTGTTTGTAGCAGATGCCGCGCCGTTCGTGAGTAATCCCGATAAGAATCCGACGCTGACGATCAACGCGCTGTCCTGGCGGACTTCCGAGTATCTCGCGGAAGAAATGAGGAAGGGAAATGTCTGAGTTATCGAGACGCGATCTACTTCGAAATATCGCTCTTTCCGTCACGCTGGGCGGGATGAGCGCGGAGGCGGCCCAGCACGTTCACGGCATCGCCGCAGCCGAAAAGACAACCAGCGGCACTTATAAGCCGAAGGCCTTCACCGATCATGAATACGCGACCTTGCAAAAGCTCGGCGATTACGTCGTCCCCGCCGATGAGAAATCTCAGTCCGCTTCGCAGGCCGGCTGTGCGGATTTCATCGACTTACTCGCCAGCCAGAATCCGGAGCTGGCCGCCATCTACACCGGCGGTGTTTTCTGGCTCGACGCGCAGATGCAGCGCCGCTACGGGACTGATTTCCTGAGCGCCAAGCCCGCCGGTCAAACCGCGATGCTCGACCTGATCGCCTATCGCAAGAACAACTCGCCCGAGCTTGGCCCGGGCATCAACTTCTTCGACTGGACGCGCAAGATGATTGTGGATGCTTTCTACACCAGCCCGGCGGGAATCAAGGACCTGGGTTACATCGGGAACACGGCCGTGAGTAAGTTCGAGATACCGCAAGAGGCCCTGGATTACGCGTTGAAGCGCAGCCCCGTTTAGCGCTGATCAGAAGCAGCGCAACTTAACTCGAAATAAATCGTATCTCGCAAAGTAAGTGGCATGGAGCACTCCAGCCTCGCGTCTTTATTGGCAACCGCCAGTGGGGGCCCAGGCCGGGCGAAACGGCCGACGCAGTCTTGAGCGAGCAGGAACAGTCTACGCCGACGGCATTGACTGTCTGCCCCTGGACGCGATTCTTTATAATGAAATCGCGAACTGACGCCCACCATTTTGTATGTGCGGGGCTGGCGATTTTATTTCTACTCGAACGACGGCAATGAGCCGATGCACGTGCATGCGGTGAAGGGAGATGCGGAGTGCAAGTATTGGTTGCAACCGGACCGTTTCGATATCATTGAAGAATTCGAATGCAACTGTACGCCGCGTTTGCGACGCGAGGTACGCCAGATCATCTTTGAGCATTTTGACGAGATCGTTGTTGCTTGGCGGGTCCATTTCGGAGAGCATCGTGCAGATTAAGACAAGGACGATTTTAGCAAAAGCAATCGAGACTACATCCGAAGCGCTCATCGTGATCACGGAAACTGGGTCTGTCTCGATTCCGTGGGAAAGTGTTCCGAGCGGCTTGGCCGCGCATCTCCGGTCGAACGAAGTCGAGCGGAACTTTCGCCTTCCGGTTATGGGATCCACTGGCCCTTAATTGACGAGGATCTCGCGGTCGGCCCGCTACTCAGGGCCGCTGCTTGACCAGCTAGCGCGGAGCCTGTGCTGTCCCTACAGCGCCTGCTTCTTCCTCTTCGGAACCAGACCATCCGCAGTATCGCAAAAAAGGTATCGGAAAACGCCAGTCCGTACACCACGGGCAACCGCAACCTGCGACCTAGGCCGGACCAAGCCCCGGACCCAGTTTTTCAGCGAGTAGACGCCAGACATTCTGAAGGATCGCAAGTGGTTCTCGAGGCCCTCGCGAGCGACGTGGCCGTGCGCTAAGCAGATGAGAGAGCGCGTAACTTTTATGACCGATCTCGCGCAACAGCGCCACCGCGCTCACGCATATCTCGACTGTTTGCGCGGCGATCAGCTCTCGGCCGTATACGGCCTCTTGGCAAGCATGCTATCGGCGCTCGACCGCAAACTGGCGCTGGCTCCGATCGACGATGAGCCTGTCCCGGAAGAGTTCCGCAAGATGGGGCAAACCCCGAGCCGACATCCGAGCCATTGAACGCGAGAGCCTCCGGCTGCTGAAAGCTCTTGCCCGGTTCATCGAAACTGACGCCGGGAATGTGAAACAGCTTCAGGGATTCGAGCCGCCGCGGTACCGGCCGCGCATTGGTGACTGGCGGTTGATCTTCCGCGTAAACAAACCGGACGTAATCGAGCTCGTCCGTGTGCGCAATAGGGGCGAGGCTTACCGCTAATCAGACCACCTGCTTCTTCCATCTCCCTCTTCGGAACCAGATAATCCCCAGTATCGCCAGCAAGGTATCGGAAAACACCACCGCGATGAACGGTCCGGTGGGTCCGATCCCCAGCGGAAACGCCAGTGCGTACGCCAGCGGGATTTGGCACACCCAAAAACAGATCAAGTTGAGAATCGTCGGCGTCAACGTGTCGCCGGCTCCATTGAAGGACTGGCTCACCACCATCCCATACGCATAGGACAAATACCCGTAGCTCAGATAGCGCAGACAGGTGACGGCCAGTGGCACAATCGCCGGATCGGAAGTAAAGATCCGGATAATCGGCTCCGCAAAAAGGATGAAGATCAGGCCGATCACCCCGAGGAAGCACATGTTGTAGAACGCCGTCCGCCACACCGACCGCTCGGCCCGTTCAGGCTTTCCAGCGCCGAGGTTCTGTCCTACCAGCGTCGCCGCCGCGTTGCTCATGCCCCACGACGGCAGAATCGCGAAGACGATGATCTTGATCGCGAGCGTGCTGGCCGCTACCGCCACGCTGCCGAACGACGACACGATGCGCACCATCCCGATCCAGCTCGCCATCTGTACCAGGAATTGAAACGTGCCGCCGAGCGATAGCCGGCACAGCCGCCACATTACCGCGGCGTCGAGCCGCATCTGGCGAAGCCGCACTGTAATCCGGCCGCGGCCGGAAGTGAGCCTCGCGATCTGATAGGCTACGCCGATACCACGCCCGATCGTAGTGCCAACGGCCGAGCCGGTCACGCCCAGCCTCGGGAACGGACCAATCCCGAAGATCAGGAACGGATTCAGGCAGATGTTCACCGCGTTTGCGATCCACAGCGCCCGCATGGCAGTGGCCGCATCGCCGGCTCCGCGAAACACGGCGTTGATCAGGAATAGCAGAAATACCGTCGTGCTGCCGCCCAGCATGATTCGCGTGTAGTTGGCTCCCAGCCGGACCACGGCGTCCGACGCTCCCATGATGCGAAGCACATCGGGCGCGAACACACAGCCCAGAACGCTCGACACGCATGAGATTGCAAGACCCACCGCGATCGCTTGCACCGCTACAACGGATGCTGCCGCCTGATCCTTCTCTCCAACACGCCGGGACACCATCGCGGTCGCCGCCATGCTCAGCCCCAAGGCAATCGCGAACAGGAGTGTCAGGCCGGTCTCGGTGAGCGCCACTGTTGCGATTGCCTCCGCGCCCAGGTGTGCGACCCAGAACACGTCCACTACGCCGAACAGCGACTCCATGATCATCTCGAGCACCATGGGGACCGCAAGCAGCAGAATCGCCCGCTCGATGCTGACGCCGGTGTAGTCCTGATGTGAGCCGGCAATCGCCTCACGCAGAGACGAAAAGAGTCCTTGACTGGGTACAGACGTAGTATCCACGCGGTCCATCAATCACACAGGGGAACTTCCAGTTTAGCGAACATCCGGACCGCGCAGCGTCTAAGCCGTCTCGTTTCGCATGATTGGACACCGGCACCGTTGCCGGCCGCCGTTCATTACCTGCGTGGGCAGAAGCCGCGTTCGGCTTCTATCACAATTCTGATCGCTTATTGAATTTTCAGCGGCCCTGTCTGACCCTCGCCCTGCCCAGCCGGTTCGACCCGGGTCGCGACAGCAGTGGCGCAGCCGGTCGCGATCAAATTCCTGTTGGTGTCGAACATCTGATTCGAAGCGGTACTCGTGAACCGGTTTTCCTCGATTTCAATGGTTTGCGTGGTTTTCTGCGTCCCTGTCCACAAACCGGCGGGGTTGAACAGGAAAGCCACGGATACCGAACGGTACGTGTTACCGCCTGTCTGCTGTCAGCCCCCGTGGCCGGGGCTCCGCAGCGCTGGACTAATCGCGCTGGTAGTGTCGGTCAGCGTACCCCCACGCATGAAAGTGCCGAGGGCCGGAAAAGGCGTCACCTCCGAGCCAGTTTGGCAGTTGCGAATGGAGACTTGCGTGAACCACGTGCCTACCAGGCTCCATGCCTTCGACTCGGGCTCAGCAGCACCCGCGCCCTGTGCCATCATAAGTGACAGCCCGCCCGCCGAGTTTGATTGAGTACGTACCGTGCCAAGGCAGCGAAAAGCTACGAACCGTGCGGCATAGAGGAAGGGAGATGGCTCTCCTGCGAACTCCGTCGGAACGAAGTAACGACGATCTATCCAGGAAAGGTGTTATTGGGACGCATATGATCTCTTTCGATGCGGCGCACGCTGCCGTTCATTATCCGCCTGATCGCCGCTTGCGAATCTGGATCCGGCCCTCGATTCTGATTGCCGCCGGGGTGCTGGTACTTCTGCCGTTCTTAGCTGCGTGGGCAGAGGCCGCGTTTTTCGGCTTGCCGTACATTCCGCCAATTTCTCCATTCCACGAAGCGTCGTCCTCCGGGCCACATGGGTTCCCACTATGGGTCCGGTACGCTCACTTCTTCAATTTTGTTTTCATAATGATGTTGGTGCGTAGTGGACTTTCCATTCTGATGGACCATCCGCGGCTGTACTTTAATAACGACTGCACGCCGGGCACGGAGTGGATTCGATTCACGCCGTTGATGGTTCCGGTGGACCGGGTGTGGACGGCAAAGGACGACGCGCGCTATATTTCGCCGATGTTTGCATTGCCGGGTTACCGGCACACCGTGGGAGTGGCGCGGTCCTGGCACTTCGTCGACGTGTATGGGTTCGTTATCACGGGCCTGATCTTCGTCACATTGCTGTTGACAACGGAGCAGTGGCGACGGCTTGTACCCACCTCTTGGATCGTGCCAACGCAAGCCTGGAACACCTTCGTGCTCTATGCCAATTTCCACCTGCCGCCGGAACCAAACGGCTTCTATGGATATAACGCGCTTCAGCAATTGGCGTACTTCGCTATCGTGTTCGTATGCGGGCCGCTTTCGATATTGACCGGCATCGCCATGTCTCCGGCCTTCGCGAATCGCTTCCCGGCATTTTCCCGGCCAGTTGGCGGAAGGCAAGGAGCGCGGTCTATCCACTTTCTGCTGCTACTCAGTTATGTCGCTTTCTTGATCGTTCACGTCACACTGGTAGCCTTGACCGGTTTTGTGAGGAACATGAATCACATTGTTCTCGGGACCGACGATCGGCGCCCGTTAGGCATGATTTTCGGCTTGGTTGGCATCGCGATGGTCGTTCTGTCATGGATCGTGGCGCACTATATCTCTTGGATTTATCCGCGCGCGCTACAACATGCGCAAAAGTTCGTCACCTATCCGCTCATGCTCCCTACGCTCAACCGCCTCGCCCCCCACGAGCGTTATAACGAGCGGGACATTTCTCCGCGTTTCTGGCCGAACGGAAAAATGCCCGAGCGAAGCGATTGGAAACAACTGGCTCAGGACGGCTTCCGGGAGTACAAGCTGAAGGTGAGTGGTTTGGTTGAAAAGCCGATCGAGCTTTCTCTTGCCGATATTGCTAAGCTCGGCAAGGCCGAAGACATTACCATGCATCACTGCATCCAGGGCTGGACAGGTATCGCCAAATGGGGCGGCATCCCGATGAAGACGCTCATCGGCCTCGTGCAGCCAAAGCCCACAGCCAAGGTGGTCGCGTTCTTTTCTTTTGGCGATTCACTCTATGGCGGTTCCTACTACGACACCCAAAGTCTTGAGAATGTGCTGAAGGCCGAATGCCTTCTCGCCTTTGAGATGAACGGAAAGCCACTCACCGAGGTTTATGGAGCTCCACTGCGGCTGCGGGTGGAAAACCAGCTTGGCTACAAGATGGTCAAGTGGATTGAACGAATCGAATTCGTTGAATCCGAGAAGCAGCTCGGCCAGGGTGAGGGCGGGACAAACGAAGACGACGAGTACTTCGACCTGCTCCCGAACATTTGATGCAAACGTCCAGCGTGCGGGAGTAGCTGTTTCTTGAAGCGCTAGCTTCGCTCGGATCACTGGCAACCGTGCTCGCAGTTGTGTTTAGCGGCGAGCATATCGGCATGATGGAGATTGCCGCTGACGTCTTGGTGCTTCTCGGAATATATTTCGCCGGCGGCAGGTCAACGAGGCATTTCCATCATTTGGCGCACCGTGCGAGCCAGCCTGCGCCTCCTGGCCACGAGCTCCGGCGGCAATAACCGCGCCGTGAATCCGGCCAGGTGCAACGCCGGCCGGAATTTGTTGCCCGGCGGCGCGAAGTGACGCTCCGTTGGCGCGGAGTATCACAGCACGAATTTCGCCGATTCATGCCGCGTCCATCGCCTACTTCTTGAATATCTTGCGCCGCACCTCGGGCCAGAACTCGGTGGCAACATTGATCCCGAACGTGGACGCGAATCCGTAATTCGCGATGCGAACGCCATCCCCCAACGGCGTGTATCGATGCGGATACCAGAAGGTGGAGATCATCCCGCCGCCATACGCTCCTACAATGGCCGATATGGCGAGCGTACGTTTTCCACTGGGGCGCCGCGCAGTAAAGGTGGAGATGAGCGCGTGCCCGGTGCGCTTGAACAGCCCGCTGCATTCGCAGCGGTAATAGTTTGGATCTTCACGCAGGACAGTGGCGGCCCCGTATTGGATCGTGTTCTGAACCAGGAGGCGCCCAAAGACATCGCCGTAACGGATCCCATATCCCTGCACTCCCTGGCCCCACTCCGGCGCAG
Source organism: Bryobacteraceae bacterium (assembly GCA_051000095.1). GTDB lineage: Bacteria > Acidobacteriota > Terriglobia > Bryobacterales > Bryobacteraceae > JBBSHP01. Next base: position 24,053 of record JBPCOQ010000216.1, read on the forward strand.
AATTGTTGAGCTGCTCGACTCCGGCGCCCACGCCGGTTGTCAACAGAGCAAACGGGCCGAAGGTAGTACGGAGATAATTATGCCAGTTCTTCCGCGGCGCCGGAAAATGATAGTCTTCCGCAAACGCACTGACCGCGATCAAGCCAATAAGGACAAACTTACGTGCAAAGAACATATTGAAAAAACTCAGCATCCCTTCGGTAACCCGTCTGTTCATATAACCGCTGTGCAGTGACATTATCGATCCCCGTAGAAAGCGCCAGGCCTTTCGCGCTGGTGTCGATCGCGAGCTGCCGTGCACGCTCGAGTAGCGCTCTGCCGGTTCCGCTCCTTCGGGCCGCCGCCGAAACAAAAAGGTCGTTCAGTATCCAAAGCCGTTTCATTGCGACTGAAGAAAACGACGGATAAAGCTGCACAAACCCCTCCGCCAATCCAGCGGACAGCGCCAGATAGATCACCGACTCTCCATTCTCGATCCGCTCACGCAGAAAGCGGCGGCAGCTTTCAGGATCGGAGGGCCGCTTATAAAACTGGCGGTACCGATCGAAGAGCGGGACGAGCAAATCGAGCTCCGGCAGATGCGCTTCGACGATTTCCAAGATTGCGGACCTTATTTCACTGTAGTCTATAAGAAGTGATCGACCAACTTGGCAGGCGCTTGCCTGCCGGGGCTGAGGTTATGCCGGGACATGGCGTCCACTTCCGCGTCTGGGCGCCTGAACACAAGTCCGTGGACGTAGTCTTTCCCGCCGGCTCCCCGTCATTTCACCCGTTAGACCGCGAAACATACACCGGTTGTTTTTCCGGAATGGTTGCCAACGCCAACGCGGGAGATCTCTACAAGTACCGCCTCGATGGAGCCGATTGGTACCCCGATCCCGCATCGCGGTTTCAGCCGGAAGGCCCGCACCATTACTCGCGCATCGTCGATCCCGCCGCGTACTCCTGGCGCGATGCCGATTGGAAGGGCGTTGGTATTCAAGGCCAGGTCATGTACGAGATGCACATCGGCACGTTCACCCAGGAGGGCACCTGGACCGCGGCGATCCCTCACTTGCGCGATCTGGCAGAGACTGGTATTACGGTTCTCGAGGTGATGCCGGTTCACGAATTTCCGGGCAACTTCGGATGGGGCTACGATGGCGTGCATCCGTTCGCTCCGACGCGTTTGTACGGCCAGCCCGATGACTTCCGCCGCTTTGTGGATGAGGCGCATGCTTTGCGCATGGGCGTAATTCTCGATGTGGTTTACAACCATCTCGGGCCCGACGGGAGCTATTTCGCTGCCTTCTCGCCTTATTACTTCACAGCCAAACATCAGACCGACTGGGGCGAGGCAATCAATTTCTATGACGAGCACTGCGGCCCGGTGCGCGAGCTTTTCATCTCCAATGCAGGTTATTGGATACGCGAGTTTCACCTGGATGGCCTGAGGCTGGATGCAACCCAGAACATTTATGATCTGTCCGGCGATCACATCCTGGCTGCGATCACGCGAGAGGCGCGCAAGGCCGGCGGTCAGCGGAGCACCCTTGTCATCGGTGAAAACGAGCCGCAAGATGTAAAGCTTATCCGTCCCGTTTCGGAAGGCGGTTATGGCATGGACGCGCTTTGGAACGACGACCTGCACCACAGCGCAATGGTTCGCCTTACTGGACATAACGAGGCGTATTACAACGACTATCGCGGCAAACCGCAGGAGTTCATCTCCGCTGTCAAGTATGGTTACTTGTATCAGGGGCAGTGGTACCGCTGGCAGCACCAGCGGCGAGGCACTCCGGCGTTCGGCCTGCCTCCCGCGGCATTCGTCACTTTCGCGCAGAACCACGATCAGGTGGCCAACTCCGCGCGCGGGCTGCGCGCGCATGTGTTAGCGGCGCCCGGAATCCACAAGGCGATGACCGCTTTTCTACTGCTCGCTCCCGGAACCCCGATGATTTTCCAAGGCGAGGAGTTCGCGTCGTCGAGTCCGTTCCTGTATTTCGCCGATCATAAGCCGGAGATCTCCAGGCTTGTGAAAGAAGGCCGGCGTAAATTCCTGGGGCAGTTTCGAAGTCTGGCGGCGCGCGACATGTGGGGCTGCTTCGCGGACCCGCATGACCCCGCGACGTTCGAGCGCTCGAAGCTCGATCAATCCGAGCGTAAGAGTCATCCCGAAACATCCGCGCTGTTTCGCGATCTGCTCCGGCTGCGGCGAGAAGATCCGGTGTTCCAGCAGCAGATCGATGGCGCCGTAGACGGCGCGGTGCTCTCGCCAGACGCTTTCGTGCTGCGGTATTTCGGAGAACGGGACGACCGGCTGGTGATCGTGAACTTCGGTTTGGATCTGCATCTCGATCCCGCCCCGGAGCCACTGCTTGCGCCGCCCGAAGATATGGAGTGGGATGTAATCTGGTCCAGCGAAGCGCCGCAGTATGGCGGGCGCGGCGTTCCCGAGGCGGATACAGTAGAGAATTGGTACGTTCCCGGGCAGGCGGCGATCGTTCTGAAGCCAGCCCAACGCGCTCGTACCGCGAAAGAACCCAAACCCTCTCAACATGACTGAACTGATTCGTAAAATGCCTTGGCCTGGCGTGGATGAGAACAACCCCGCGGCCACCGCGACTGAGCCCCTTCTCACGCGGGAATGGTTGGTCACGAATGGACTGGGCGGATATGCGTCCGGCACAGTGGCGGGTGTGATTACTCGCGGTTTTCACGGCTATTTGATTGCCGCCTTGCCCTCCCCTTTGGGCCGAATGATGATGCTGAACGACCTGGTCGAGCAAGTGACTCTGCCCGATGGCCGCATGCTTCAACTTGGTGGTGAAGAGCGGGCGCGGATTCCACTTCAGTTGCACGGCGCCGACTTTTTGAAAGAGTTTCGCCTCGAGACGGGGCTGCCCGCATGGCGTTATCAGGCCGGCGAGTTCGTGATCGAGAAGAGACTCATGCTGCCGCATGGGCAGAATACGGTTTACCTGAACTATCGCCTTCTGGACGGCGATGGAACTCTCAAGCTGTCGCTGCGGCCATCGCTCAATATCCGTCCGCATGAGGCGCCGGTCAGTTCTCCGATCACAACCCCATACACGCTGGCCGTCTCGGAGGATCAGTACGAGATCCTCGCTGGCCCCGCCATACCGCCGCTCCGTATGCTCCTCTACGGAACAGGCGGAGCCCTAACCATCGATCGCATGCGGATCGAGGAGATCGTCTATCGGATTGAGGAGAGCCGGGGCTACGCCGCGCGCGGCGATCTATGGAGCCCCGGCTTTTTTCACGCCGAGATTGTGAATGGCCGCGATGCCACGCTGCTCGCTTCCACTGAGCCGTGGGAGACCATTCGCGCGATGTCGCCGCACGAGGCGTTCGATGCCGAATACGACCGGCGCGCCCGGCTGCTCGCGGAGGCGAATCCCGAGGCCCAGCATGGGACTCCCGCCGAGTTGGTGTTAGCGGCGGACCAGTTTATTATCAAGCCCGCGGGCCGCCTGGAGGACACCGCGCGCGCCCACGCCGCCGGTGACGAGGTGCGCACGATCGTCGCCGGCTATCACTGGTTCACCGATTGGGGCCGCGATACCATGATCAGCCTCGAAGGCTTGACGCTCACCACCGGCAGGCGCGTGGAAGCCGCGTACATCCTGCGCACCTTCTCGCACTACATTCGCGACGGGCTGATCCCGAACATGTTCCCGGAGGGTCAAAAAGAAGGGCTATATCACACGGCGGATGCGACTCTGTGGCTCTTCCACGCGATTGACCGTTATCTGGA
>JBPCOQ010000217.1:0-10158 GCA_051000095.1 Bryobacteraceae bacterium
TCCAGATAACGGTCAATCGCGTGGAAGAGCCACAGAGTCGCATCCGCCGTGTGATATAGCCCTTCTTTTTGACCCTCCGGGAACATGTTCGGGATCAGCCCGTCGCGAATGTAGTGCGAGAAGGTGCATGGAGCCCGATCACGCGGTCCGGACGTCGGCCCAAGTGTGCCAGCGGTGGGGAAGAGGCCAGCTCATTCTAGACGAAGTACCCGCACGGGGTCCAGCCGGGCTCCTCTTATGGCGGCCATTAAGGCGGCCATGGCTGAAACAAGTCCGATCGTTGCAGCCGAAATCGCGAGCGCTACCGGACTGTGTGCCGATGTCTGGTAAAGAAGACTCGCCAGGAATCGACCAGCAGCCAAAGCGATAGCCGATCCGGCGGCAATCCCCACGAGCGCCCAGCGGAATGTGTGTCCTAGTATCATTAGGAGCACGTTTTTAGGAGTAGCTCCAAGCGCCATGCGAACGCCAATTTCACGCAATCGTTGAGAGATAGCTTGCGCCACAATGGCATAAACACCGATCACCGCGAGTAGAAGTGCGAGTCCGCTGAATACCCCAACAACGTACAAAGTGAATCGGGTCAGTACGAGGCTGCCAGCAATCCGATCAGTCATCATTTTGATGTCGTATGCTGGCCTGGTCGGATCGACCGCGGCCAACTCATGCCGTATCGAACGGACAGTTGCATCCGGATTCGAGGGACTGCGGACCACCAAGTACATGCCTGGAACAGGGTTCTGCCGGAAGGGTACATAGATCTCGTTAAAAGGAACTCCTGCTAACGAATAATGTTTTACGTCCTCCACGATGCCAACAATATACGTTTCTGTCGCCGCGACTTGATTTGGGTCCGATTGCATGGGAGGGAGAATATCCAAAACCTGACCCAGCGGGTCCATGCCGGCAAAATGAGTGTGAGCAAGAGTCTCGCTGATCACTGCGACTCTCGGCGCGCCTTCAACATCCTCGGCCGTGAGTGTTCTCCCACGCACGAGCTTGATTCGCATGGTACTAAAGTAGCCTGGTGATACAACCTCAGTACTGGCCTGCGGTTCGGCCCCGCGCTCCGGGCGGGTCTGGCCCTTAACGACAAAATAATTGCCTGTTCCCCCTTCACCGAGGGGAACACTACTGACCAAGCCCACAGTCGCTATCCCCGGGATTCCGCCCAGCCGGTCCAGAACGCGCCCGTAGAAGCCCGCAAAGTCACGCTGATTGCCGGATGCTGAGCGCGGAGCGGTCAGGCGCATCGTGAGCACTCCGCGCGGATCAAAACCGAGTGGAACTTCGTTCAGACGGAAAAAGCTCTCGCCGAGAAGGCTACTGCCTACCAGAAGTACCATCGCGACTGCAACCTCGGTAACGATCAACAGCACACCGAAGCGCCGACGGGAGGGGGTGAAGTTCCGGTTTCCAGTCCGCAAACCCTTGTTTCCACTGACGTACATCGCCTGCGCTGCGGGAATGACGCTAAACAGGAGCGCTGCAAAAAAAGACAGCGTCAGTGTAAACAGGAGCACCGGCATGTCGATGCTAACGTCGGCGACTCTTGGCAGGATTCCGCCGCCCACCTTTTTGACGATCGACACGCACCAGACCGCGAAAGTAAGACCCAGTCCGCCGCCTCCGAGTGCAAGCAGCAGGCCCTCGGATACGGCAAGTGCCAAGAGGGACGGCACGCTCGCGCCAATTGAAACGCGCACAGCCAGCTCAGGTTCCCTGCTGACGGCCCGTGCGAGCGTGAGATTCGCCACATTCGCGCACGCAATCAGCAAAACGAAAGCGGCGGCCCCGACTAAAATACCGAGCATCGTACGGTAACCAGCGACCTCGCGCAGCCTCATAGACATCAGGGTCACGCTCCAGGTGCCGTTCGTGCCGGGATGCGCTTCACCGAGGCGCTCTGCAATCTTCTCCAAGGCTGCCTTGGCTTGGAAAAGGCTGACACCAGGCCGCAGCCGTCCAATGACATCCAGGGAATGCGCGGAACGGTCGAACGCCTGGGCCGTGCGTGAACTGAGCGGAACCCAGACCTCGGAAGCACCAATCCAGGGATCTGCGCTGAACTCCCGCGGCAGGATGCCAATCACCGTATACAGCCGGGAGTTTAGCGTTATTGCACGGCCTATCACACGTGAATCACCGCCGAAGTGACGGTTCCAGCATCCGTAACTGATGAGAGCCACCCGCGCATCAGCCCGCGCTTCATCGGATGTAAATGCCCGCCCTAGTGATGGCATCCTTCCCAGTACGCGGAAGATACTTGCCGAAATGGCACGTGTGCGCAATCTCTCGGGCTCCGCTCGCCCAGTCAGAACCATGACGCCCGTTGGCCCAAGAGCTGCCATATCGATCGACCAATCTCCTGCAGCGCGCCAGTCGGTAAGGTTCGGTTGCGAGACGGGCCACTCTGTCATTTGTGCATTCTTTAGATTCCGCTCCCACACGAGCACCAGACGGTCCGGCTCGGGAAAGGGGAGGGGACGGAGGAGGATGGTGTTGGCAATGCTGAATACAGCAGTGTTTGGTCCAACACCCAAGGCGAGAGTGAGCACTACGGGGATCGTGAATCCCGGTCTCCGGATCAGACATCGGAGACTATAGCGCAAATTCTGAGCGGCTGTACCTAACATTTAATTAACGCCTCCCCTCACTCTGGCAACGGGGGACAACCTGGGAACCCGTGCAATCGGGTATTGCCCATGTAACCCAAATATCGCTCACCAATTTCGCTGGTTACAAAGGCGTCCACCGTCAGTTTTCGCACGAACGCGAACATTTCCACTCCAGGCTGTAAAGCGGGATCCGAGACTGAATTCTTCCGCCAAGCCAGCGAGCTTAAGATTGTGATCTGTTGACTCGGATCCAGTTCCAGGAATACACATCTCCATTGGGAAAAACAATGAGCATCCAGCCACATGAGGCCTCCACCGATTTTGATTTGCCATGTGGTATTCTCGCTAGAAATCAGGTCAATGAACTCGGGAGCTCCAGCTTCGGTTGCTCCGCCAGATTCCGCATCCGCAGGGATGATGAAATCACAAATGAAGCGCAATAGAGCGAATTGACCCTCAGAAAAGAATTTAGGACCACGAACCTGAAAACTGGACTCCATTTCCTGAAAGGTACTGACCTCGTCAATCACAGTTCTCCCCGCTTCGCCTGTTCGACCAGGTATTCACTTGCACGCCACGCGAGTGCCATGATCGTAAGGGTGGGTGGCTTGTCCGAACTGGCGGGAAAAGCGGCGGCGTCCACGACAAACAGATTCGGGACCTCGTGGGCCTGGCCGAATGAGTTCAGAGCTGAATGACTGGGATCGCTTCCCATCCGCACAGTGCCTTGTTCGTGAAAGCCTGAGCCACCTACTGACATGTTATGCGGGGTGTCACCAGTTTCCGGGAATCTGCCGAGGTATTCCCCACCGGATGCTTCGATCACTTCCCGAATTCTCTCTTGCATGGCCCTGGCCATCTGGTACTCATTCTCACTCCAGTGGAATTCAAATCGAGGGGTGGAAATGCCCCATTGGTCCGGAATACTAGGATTCACTTCTAAGCGATTCCTTTCATTCGAAAGCATTGGACCACCGGCGATAAAATTAATATAGGCTCCAAACCGCTGCCGTAGCATCGTCTTCAAGTCGGGACCAAATCCCTCCTCACCGTTCAGCGCCTCATCGAATTCGCTCACAAGCGGCATATATCGTCCGCCCACAAATAGCAGGTGGAACCGACCGTGAAACCGGGTTTCGTCAGCTTTTCGCGCGTTCGGTATCCAGATATGGGGCCGACCGGAGCCGTCATGGTTATGCGGCGGCATCGCCTCGAGCCTTGGGAAATAACCACATGCCTGAGTGATCACTGAATCCCGCAAGAATCGACCGACCACGCCGGACGAATTGGCGAGACCGTTCGGGAACATCGAAGATCGCGAGTTTAATAGCAGTCGTGCAGTTTCGCAGGGGCTCGCGGCCACGACGACAGCCCGGGCACGCACCTGTCGCTCGTGGCGAGCGACCTTATCTATATAGGATACGGAACGGATTCTACCATTGATTCCTGGGATGATCTCGCGGACCATCGCATTAGTGATTAAAGTAAGTTTTCCGGTGGTCAGCGCGGGACGAATCAGCCCGAGACTTGAATTAAAGCCAGCGCCCGTTCGACATCCGCGCCAGCACTGTCCGCAATAATGGCAGGCAGGACGATCATTCTTCGGACGCGTCAAAATGGAGGCGGGAGCCACAGGACATGAAAGCCCGAGTTTTTCACACCCTGCCCGGACCACCAACTCACTACAGCGGGGTGGAGGAGCCGGCATTGAGCTATTCTCAAAGCCGAACCCACCGATATGGGACTCGACCTTGCGATAGAAGGGGACAAGCTCGGAATAATTCAGAGGCCATCCAGTGCCATCCGGAGTTGGCTCAAAGTCATCCGGCTCGAAACGGTACGCGCCCTGTCCGAAATGGTTCATGCGCCCACCGACGATACGCGACCGGAACCACGCGAAACGCGTACCGGAAAAGCGGCTGTAGGGCTCACCCGCAATACTCCAGTGTCCATGGGCCGCCATGAGATCGTCTCCATCTCCTCCGTAACCGAGACCCCTTCGTGGTAACTCCCAGGGCCAGATATGCTGTTTGAAGTCCTTATCGGGGTTCACGTCGGGACCGGCTTCAAGTAGCACGATGTGCAAACCCGCCTCCGTGAGTACCTTTGCCGCAATTCCTCCGCCCGCGCCCGAACCAATGACGCATACATCGTAGGGCTCCGCACGACGAGTAACGTGAAACACCGGTCCGGCCCCTTGATCCTGAAAATGCAATGTACTAGATGAACCTTGCTTCAACTGCTCCTTCCTCCAGACACAACGGCATCTTTCAGTTCGCATCTTACCGGTTGCTCTCGGCCTTGTCTACTGGAGCCTGCATTTAAGCCACTTCCCTGATCTTCCTTTACCAGTTGTTCCCAGTAGAGCGCCCGATATACTTCGCTCCGCATTAGAAGCTCCGTGTGTGACCCTTCGTCTTCGATCCTGCCCCGATCCACTACGAGAATCCTGTGCGCCCAGAACACTGTCGAAGCGCGGTGGGCCACCACGAGGATGGTGCGATTCGGAAAACGACGATCCAGTCCGGCTAGAAGAGCCTGTTCTGTAGCAGCGTCCATCGCTGAGGTACTTTCATCGAGAAAAAGCACCTGCGGGTCTCGGAGAACCGCTCGTGCGATCGCAAGGCGCTGTCTCTCTCCGCCCGAGAGCCTTGCACCTCGGGGTCCGACGATTTCGTCAAAGCCCCGCGGGAAACTACGCACCGTTTCGGTGAGCTGGGCGAGATCCAATGCGGCATCGCACTCCTTTTGTGTGGCTGCTGGATTCCCCAGAAGAAGATTTTGGCGGAACGTTGCGTGGAGCAGGACGGCATCTTGCGGAATCAGCGCGATTGCTGCGCGTAGATCTCGGAGCCTGATATCCCGGACATCGGTTCCGTCTAGACATACATGGCCTCCAGTAGCTTCATACTGCCGCAGCAAGAGCTTGGCGAGCGTGCTCTTACCGCTACCAGAACGGCCCACGAGAGCGACTCGCTCGCCAGGGTTGATACGGAACTTCAAATCATTAAGGACGATTCTGTCCGCGTTATACCCGAAGGAGACACTGTCGTATTCAATTGCACCTGCCACCCGTGCTAGTCGCTTCGCACCCGGATTATCGGCTACATCCGAGGGCCGTCCCAGAAGTTCTAGAATGCGCCGCGCGCTACTTCGTGCCCTCGCTAGCTTGATATCGATATCCACAGCGCTGGATATAGGATCGAATAGCCGGACGACATAGTTGTAGAACGCAACTAATGCCCCAACAGTTAGACCCCCAGAAATGACACGAAAACCCCCATAGGCGAGCACAAGCGAGCCGCCTGCGACAACTATCAAAAGGGAGGCGATTCCCAGCGTAAGCTCCGTGTTCCTGCACCTGAATTGCGCGTCCCGTGCCGCCCGGAGCACGCGCAGAAATCGGATCGCCTCGGTCCGCTCTCTGTTGAGAAGCTGAAGTTGCAGTACTGCAGTCACATGCTCCTGAACGAAGCTGGTCCGTCGGGAAGATTCTTCCTGAACGAGATCGGTCCAGCGGCGGAGCATGGTATAGCAGCGCCGCCTCAAATAGATGAAGACAGGGATAAGAGGAACTACGACGAGCGTGAGGCGTGCATTAATGACTAGCATCACGGCGAGAATTATTGCCGTCATGGTGAAGCTACGACCAAACGATACTAGAGCTTCCCCTCCAAATTCACCGACATTATAGACGTCCTGTTCGATCCGGAACACGGTTTCTCCCGCTACCGCATTATCGTGGTAGGACGCCGACAGTTCATCAATTTTACAAAGCAATTTTAAACGCATGCGCGTAATTGCAGTCTGGCTGGCCCGAAAACTTACTGCCCCCGCAAGTGCGGCAGACAAGAGACGCAATGAACAGGCGACGCTGAATGCCAAGATGGCCCAGATCAGTTCGCGGAGGTCCCGTCTAGGCAGAACCGAGTCTATGATCCATTTCATCACAAGTGGATCGACTGACGACATAGCGCCCGCAAACACCATCCACGCAAGGCTCGACACGTAAGCTACTCGATGAGGCGCAAGCTGGCCGATTACCCAACGGACGTCTGGCGGAAAGGAGCGCATATAAGTTCTTGGTCTTTCCCCGTCTGAAAAGCGTGCCCGGCTCCCGGGAATTTAGCCGGGCACGATTCCAGACTTAGGTAGTTAGTCGCCTACGTCGTCACTCGACTTCTTGCCGCAAGTGCAGCAATCGTTGCCGCCGAAACCGCCACCCTGAATGAGTTCAGCTGCGTCGCCGATCTCCAAAATCTCGGGAGATTGATAGGTCATGTTTTGTTTCACCTCCTTTCACTGTTGGATTCGACGCGCCGCGCACGCCAGTTACTTTGGCGGGGCGACGCGCAAAACAGATAATTCGTTATGAGTCGTCCCAGGCGGCGGACTGGCGCGCCCGCCCTGGGACCCGGTCCTCGCGCGCTCTCAGCCAGACTTCGAGTGAGAGAAGCTTCACCAACGGCTGAAGTTGGTCCAGAACCCCATGGCGGACTCGCTGGATCATTTCGCTGAGCCGGTCTTTGCAGGCATATCCACGCTTGCTCACGAAAGCGTCGGAACCAAGCAGTTGCGCCACCCCCGTGTCTCGGCAGAAAGCTCGCCCGAGCGACTCGTCGGGGCCTCTCTTTCCCACCCGCTGACGGATACCGTTGGGCAGAATACCGCGAACGCTCCTGCGGTGTAGCGACCTGCTCTCCCCTGGACGAAGTTTCTGCGCCGCTGGTGTTCTCATTAAGAATTCTACAAGCCGCCGATCTAGATACGGATAGGTGGCATCGGCCCCCGTTAGCTCCCGGTAAGGGCACGAGGCGACCAGCGAGGCGGCATCGAGCACCAGATCGTATTGTTTTTCTGCGGCATAGGTAGACAAACGGACTGTACGCTCATGTTGGACGATTCTTTCGGCGCACGATGTCCGAAGCGCAAATTCCGGATCTAACCAGCCCGGTAGTTGCCTCGTGCGCGGTCTCCAGGATCGCCGGGCGCTTAGAGGTAAGAGAGGCCAGATGGCCCCTTGGAGCAGTAATTCCAACCAACTCCGATGACCCTTGCCCGACCATGTTTTCAACTCGCGGGCAAGTCTTCCTAGTTGCACTCGTCGCAGCATATCGGCGAGCTGCGCAGGCGGTAGGCCGTCATGCATCATCATCTGGTCCCCACCGGCTCCGGACAGTAACGTGGTGGTTTCGCAGATTCGCAAGAGTTCCTTCAATCCTCGAAAAGTCTCGGGAAATAGCGCGAGCGGGCTCGGCATCCACCGGGGGATTTCCTCAGGCGCTGGTGCCAGAATGCGGCTGTCCGAGAGATAGTGGGCCGCAAGCCCCGTATGTTCCTCGATTAGTTTCATGTACCGGCTCTCGTCGGATGTCGCCGAGCGGTCATAGGTGTAACACACAGGCTTCAGGGCCGTCCTGTCCACATTTGACTTGCCTAGTAAATCGTTTGCGGCGCACACGATTGAGGAAGAATCCAGGCCACCGCTGAGTTCCGCCACAACGGTACGATGGCCCCGGAGTCGATTCGCTACGCTATTCCGGAAGAGTTCGAGGAACTGCTCCTCATACTCTTCATCGCTTTGATACTGCAGTTCAGGTGTGTGCTCGGGCGTCCACCAGCGATGTACGGTCACGCCACTCGGACGCATCATGACACTATGACCGGGTGGAACACACCGCACGCCTCGGTAAGGCGTCCGCTCCCAGTCCTCACTGGTCAAGAGATATCCGGCAACGTATTCATCATCCAGATCGAAAATAGCGCCGTTGTCCTTTACCAAAGCCGCGATTTCGGTTGACCAAGCCGCCCCCTCGGAGAAACACCAGTAGAACAAGGGGCGCGTTCCGAACGGGTCTCGGGCAAGATAGACAGTCCAAGTCGAAGGATCCCACAACGCGAGCGCGAAATCCCCAGTCAGCTTTTCTAAAAAAGCTGTCCCCCACTTCGCAAACGCGGCATGCACGAGTTCCACGTCCGAGCTGGCCCGGCCACGGGGCGGTTCTGCCCCGTGCAGGATTTCTGTGCGATTGTCGAGTCTGCCGTCCCAGGTAATCACGCGGCCATCGGACCCCGCAAATGGCTGAAGAGTCTCAGAGGCATCTCTGTCGCGCGTATGGAACTCAAGGCGTACTGGTCCATGAGCAACTCGTCTATCATTCGAACCAATTGACGTGCAGACCGTACTTATGCGGTCTTGCATAGCCTCCTCAACGCGAATTCCCCACTTGCACAGGCCGGCTTGCGCTCCCATTCTTCCTCCGAAGGCAATCAGCACCGATCAAGAACGGTGTAGAATCGTGTCACGGCAGCATTATCATTCACGACGGTGCCCGCCACTTCCACCCAAGCATGGGCCTGAAAGGGAATCTTGCGACATCCAATAACTAACTCAGCGGGATATCCAGCGCGGCGCAATAGCAATGCTCCCGCCGCCGATCGCTGGAGGCACAGAACTCGTTTGTAATAGAAAACCGCCGCGTTATCGACCGCAGCTCGAATCACCTGAACCATGCTTGCTCGACTGCATTTCTTGTTCACGGGAAAGTATCGAACCAGTCTGTATAAAGACTTGAAACCAGCAAGGTTTAGGGTGAGGTCACATAACAGCAACAAACAATAAGCCTTAATCGAGAGCCACCGAGGGGGACAGGTAGTGAACTCCACGCTAACTTGACTCGTTAGCCCAGCTGCCTCATCTGGGGTGTGGCACAATGCGGAAGACTTGCATGTCCCTCCCCCGGTGGATTTATCAGCAACTTTAATCGCTCCCCGAGTTCTCAAGTGCAATAGAAAGGTGTGAAGGTCGCTTTCTAACCTTTCTCTTGAGACTTCGACCCGTGCCTGAATAAGATCAAGCAGGTCAAGAAGCTGAAGGCCCTCAGGCGCGCTTTGTAACGCAGACCAAGCGAGCGCGCCCACGGTGTTCAAGCTGTAACACAGGCCCCCGTGGGTGTCCAGCAACACTCCACCATCTGGATTTAGAACAGAACGAAAGGCAGAAGATGCCACCCACAATTGGGAGTCAATTGTCCTGCAATCCCTTATCTGAGAGGACATTAGTCCCCCCCCCCGGCCCAAGTTTTCTGCACAACAGGCAACTATTGTCGGAAGGGGAGCGATAATCCATGTAGGAATATTATGGCGGATCTGCGAACATGTCAAGTAATAAAAGATTAAAAGTATTCGGTTGCAAATGCGTCTATTCGCGTTCGTTCACGGCCATCTGCGCCGCATATATGGAATCCAACGACCCCGCGATTCCACCACGCAGCCACGGCTCAGAAGACATCGGAAGCCCGGCGCTCGGGCGGGTTGGCCGTCTTGACCCAACACCGCAACACCTCCGCAACTCCCCACGCCTGCGCGATACAGCCCCGTGGCGTGTATGGCGGCTCTGCATCAAAGACCTCACTCACCGATCCGATACCAGCCTCGCCGAGATGCGGCACAAAGCCTTCAAGAAATGTTCTTGCGGTGTCGAGCTCTCCAGGATGGACCTTGAGCCAGGCATCGATGAAAGGCCCGATGAACCAGCTCC
>JBPCOQ010000039.1:0-41683 GCA_051000095.1 Bryobacteraceae bacterium
AGCGCGTCTGATCGACCAGAGTTTCCAGCAGAACCGGCTGTGCGCCGTAAGCGGCGAACCAGTCGCGCGGCAGTTGGGCCGCTGCCAAGGAGAGGATATGGCTGGCCAGGTTAGGCACTCGAACCCAGGGCAGAATCAGAAAGCGGCTGTTGTTGACCACCAAGGGCAGGTTGGTTTGGCGGGCTGTTTGATTCCAGCCGATGCAGGTATCCCGAGGCGCCATCTTCCAGGCCGCGCTGGTGAACAGGAAGCAGGCCAGCACCGGGCGAGGCGGTTGTGGGGAGCGAACGAAATAGCGTAATTGTGCGCCGTAGGGCACCTTGTAACCGAGATAGTGGTAACGCTGAATATATTGCCGAAACAGACGGCGATCCTCGCTGCTGTCGAGCAACTGCAGTTGGACAGGAAGGTAATCGCCGATCAAGCCGCTGAGCGGAGTCTGCGCATCGCTCCGTTCATCCCATCCCGTCGTACGCGGACGCAGCTTCTTGGGTTGAAGTGACAACCAAGGCAGCCATCCGCGTTCCTGCAATGCCTGCAGGAATAAGTAACATTCCCGGCTCTTCAGTCCTCCGTTCGGCCGGCGCCACTCCAGCAGCTCGCAAACCGTATGAGCCAGTTCCGTCAGGCTCAGCGTGGAAAAGTCGCGAGTGATCTGCCGGATCAGATCGAGTTCCTCCGGCTTTACTTCCCGACCGCAGAACGACAGACCGCCACCGATGGTTACAGGCATGATGCACTGCCTGCTTGTCGCAGGCCCTCATGCTCACCTTACAGAAATCTCCCGGCAATGTCCAGAAAAATCTTTGCCGGTCCATTGCCTCGGCCTCCGCCTGTCGTTCTATGTCAGAAATGGCCTATCTCCAGACACAGGCTGAAGGCCTGTGCCGCGCAGACAGTCTTGCTGTCTGCGTCCAGCCGCGATTGCAGGCGACCCAAACACCGGGTCGCCCGGCAGGCGGCAAAGCCCGACCGCCTGCCCCACAGTTTGCGGCAAAGCCGCGCTGTGCCACTTGGAACGAGCGAGTGCCATACCTGATATCAAGGGTAATGGCCGGAGAGCCGTGCTTGAAAACTGGTGGTGGGTCCGGCACCTCGCCGGTGTACCATAGGAAATTGCCCGCATGAACGACCTGCTGGAAGGTGTGAAGCCCGGGAGCAAAGAGTGGGAGCTTGCCGAAGCCATTGATCCCGAACGGCTTCCGGCCCACATCGCGATTATTATGGACGGCAATGGCCGGTGGGCACGGCGGCGCGCGCTGCCTCGGGTGGCGGGCCATCGCGCGGGCATCGAGCCGGTCCGGATTGCGGTGGAAACCTCCGTCCGGCTAGGTCTTCAGGCTCTCACGCTGTACGCTTTTTCGACCGAAAACTGGAAGCGGCCCCGCTCCGAAGTGGATACCCTGTGGCGGTTGCTGCGGCTCTATTTGCGCCGCGAGCTACCGGAGATCATGCGCAACGATATCCATTTCCATTGCATGGGCCGCTTGGATGAACTCCCGGCGCCAGTGCGGGACGAATTGCAGGCAGCCATGGATTCGACGTCATCCAATCGCGGAATGCGGCTCAATGTCGCTGTGAACTATAGCGGCCGCGCCGAGCTGGTGGATGCTTTCAACTCTCTGATCGACGAGGCGCGCCTGGAGGGCAACCTGGACAACTTACGCATCAGCGAGGAGTCCATCGCTTCCAGGCTCTATACGGCCGGCCTGCCCGATCCGGACCTGCTCATACGCACCTCCGGCGAGATGCGTCTTTCCAACTTTCTGCTGTGGCAGGTTGCCTACGCCGAGCTTTACGTCACGGGCACTCTCTGGCCCGACTTCCGGCGGTCCGATTTGCTGGAGGCGATTCTCGATTATCAGAAGCGCGACCGGCGATTTGGTGGTCTGAACTCCGGGGCGGAACGAGTTGATGAAGAGCAGTGGGCTGAAGCCGTCGGCATCACTTTGAGATGAAGCGGGTTGCCACCGCGCTGGTCCTCATCCCGCTCTTCGTTTACCTGGTCCTGTGGGCCCCCTACTGGCTTTTTATGGCGGCCGTTTGCGCAGTCGGGCTGCTCTGCTTCCATGAATACTGCGGTCTGGTTGCTTTGCATACGATTCCGCCACCGGGAGTGTTCGGATATGTGGCGGGCCTGCTGCTACTGCTTCTGCCCGGCAACTCCATCGGTTTTGTGATCCTGATCGCATTGCTCGCTATCGCACTCGGCCTGCGCGCGCGTGAGCTGTCGGAGACGCTGCCGTACGCTGCGAGCGTGACCCTCGGAATCCTGTATGTTTTCGGGTCGCTGCGAGCCGGCGTGGAGTTGCGGGCTCACAGTGTTTATTGGCTGTTATTTGCTCTTTCGCTTAACTGGATCGGCGACATCGCCGCCCTGTACGTGGGCCGGTCCCTGGGCCGGCATAAATTGAATCGCCGGATCAGTCCCGCCAAGTCGTGGGAAGGAGCCATCGCTTCTCTGCTTGCTTCGGTTGCGTACGGCGCCATTTATTTTGCGAAGCTGTTGCCGGATGTTCCGCTGCCCGAGGGACTTGCCATTGCAGCCGTTGGAAATATGGCTGGACAGATCGGAGATCTTGCCGAATCGGCGATCAAGCGCGGGGCGGCGGTCAAGGATAGCGGCACGCTGCTGCCGGGCCACGGCGGCTGGCTGGATCGACTGGATAGCAGCCTGTTTGCATTACCGGTGGTGTACTTTCTGGTGGCTAATTTGCATATTGGCTAATTGCTTTTTTTCGACGGGGACAGGCGAGACCGCCACAATGCCAATTACTTAAGCGGAACCAGAACATTTTCAATAACTTACGTTTTTGTAAAAATGCGGAGCAGGTCGGGGACCGGCTCGCGTTCCAGTGGCGAAGCCCTAAACCTAAAACACCGCCTTCGGCGAGCAGGCCGGGGACCTGCTCCACGCTGGCAAACCGAACATAAGCCGCGCTCCCAGGGCGGCGAGGGTCTGGGGGCCCATTCCGCCCTTGCCGATCACGGCGCGCACTCCGTACTTCTCGATCACAGTCGCCTGGTAGGGCTCCTCACGACTGCTCGTCGTTGGGCCGGCCGCCTTCACAGTCCACTCATCGCCGTCTCTTAACATTACGGGGCCGCAGTGGTTGGTACAACACCGCGCCATGAAGATCCACCAGCGGGGGATTCTTCATCAGTCTTGGCAAATCGGGCTTTCGTCCTGGACGGCCATATCGAATTGCTTCCGGCAATGCCGAGCGCTTGCGACGCCTGAGTTCCGGGGGGGGGTCCGACTCGATCGCCAAACCCATCGTGCGCGGACATCGGGAGGAAGGTTGGTCGAAGTCTGTGTGATCAATTCAATAAGGCTGTGCTTGAGAAATTCCATGCTCTTCGGGGTACTCAACTTATCTTGATCTTCACCTGCGCCGTCAGCCCCGGTTTGACAGTCGCGGCCGGGCTCGAAAAATCCACGAACACCTGCCCCGCTTTCACCTCGCGCACCAATCCCGGCATGCCGCCTGGGGCCTCCGCCACCTCAACCAGCGCCGGCTGGCCGGCTCTGATATTGGGCAGCAACTTCGAATCCGGCGTGAGCAGCACCTGCAAAGACGCTATGTCGGTCGCGATCTGAAAAAGATTGATCATGGAGCGATCGACCGGCTCGCCTGCTTGTCCGCGGCGTCCCACTACCACGCCGTCCACCGTCGAATGCACTTCGGCTCCGGCCAGTTCCGCCTTTGCCTCGTCGGCATCCTGCCCCTTCGACTGAGCCGTTTTCCGGGCCGCTTCCAGGTCTTTCCCCAGAGTGCCCACGTGCTCCTCGGCATTCTGAGCCAAGGTCTCGAGACTTTCCGCATCCGCTTTCAAGGTGTGGTAATCCCGCTCGGCTTTCTCGAACACCAGGCGCGGCGTCGCCCCTTCAGCTACCAGCATTTTCTGACGCAAATAGGCCTTCTCGGCTTGATCGAATTCGATCTTAGCGCGAGTGGCATCGGCGCGCGCCCGCGAGGCTTCCAGCCGCGCCGCAATGGACGCGCTGTCGAGATCAGCCACGCGCGACTGTGCTTTGGCGGCATCTGCTTGCGCGGACTGCTCGGTGGCATCCAGTCTGGAGTTTTTAATACTGGCGAGCACCTGGCCTTCGTAAACCATGTCGCCCACGTCCACCAGCATGCGTTCCAGCGTGCCTTCCATCGGCGCCGGGATGTTTATAACCGTCCTCGCCTGGATCGTACCCTGAAGTATGATTTCGGGTGGAATCACCGCCGCTTGTGGCAGCGGCGCAGGTTTGGCCGGAGCGCGCAACCCACTGCGGGCAAGCGAAGCCAGCCCGCCCACAACCGCCAGCAGGACAACGGCGCCCAGTGCCAGCAGCCACTTGCCTCGCATAATCCGATCATAGCTTGTGGGCCAAATTCAACAGCACTTCCCCTGGGAGAATTTCTTTCGCAGCCGCTCATCCAGGAACACCCGCCATTCTTCGGGAGAGTGGCTCCGATGATGCACAATCAGGTGCCGCTGGTAGGCATTCTCATCCGACAACTCTTTCAATAAGCTGACCACGCCGCGCCAGAAGGATCTCATAGCTCCTCCGGCTGCAGGCGTGTCAACACGAATGGCGATTCATCCACTCGCGCCTGTTTACTTCCGCTCAAGACTCCAATCCAGACGCGGATCGAATCGATCAGTACGACCGCTACCAGGATCAGAAAAACTCCGCAGACGGCTGCATTCAATCGCGCGTTGAAAATTTGAGTTCTGGTCGCCGCCACGACAGCCGTACCCGCATCCAGAGCGGCTTGCAGCTTGTTGGCTTCCGCCAGGAAACCCAATCGCGGCTGATCGGAGAAGATCTTCTCGTACCCGGCGGTGAACGTCACGATGATCAACCAGGTCAGTGGGACACAGGTGATCCACATGTAGCGGGCACCGTGCATCTTGATGAAGATGGTCGTGGCGACACACAGCGCGATGGCCGCGAGCAACTGGTTTGCTATACCGAACAGCGGCCACAGGGAATTGATGCCGCCCAACGGATCGCGCACGCCCTGGTACAAAAAGTAGCCCCACGCCAGCACCACCAGCGCGCTGGTCGAGAGCAGGCCGGGCATCCACCCGGTTCGCCCGAGCGGCTTATAGATATTGCCGAGCAGGTCCTGGAGCATGAACCGCCCGACTCGCGTTCCCGCATCAATCACCGTCAAAATGAACAGCGCCTCGAACATGATCGCGAAGTGATACCAAAAGGCCAGGATCGCGCGCCCACCTGAAGTCGCTTGCGTGAAACGTCCGAAGATTTGAGCCATGCCCAGGGCCAAGGAAGGCGCCCCTCCTGTTCGATAAAACAGGCTCTTTTCTCCAACGTCTTGCGCGAGCGTGCGCATCTCGGCAGCGGTGACGGGAAATCCCCAACTCGTGATTGTGGACGCCGCGGCGGACGGAGTTGCTCCGACCACACCAGCGGGCGAGTTGACGGCGAAGTACACTCCCGGATGCAACGAGCACGCCGCGATCAGAGCCATGATCGCCACGAAGCTTTCAAGAAGCATCGAGCCGTAACCCACCGGCCACGCGTTCCATTCCCGCGCGATCAGTTTCGGAGTGGTGCCGGATGAGATCAACGCGTGGAAACCGGAGATCGCGCCACACGCGATGGTGATGAAACAGAACGGAAAGATCTTGCCCGCGAAAATCGGGCCGGTACCATCCACGAACCGGGTGAACGCGGGTAGCTCGAGTTGCGGCCGCACGAACAGCACACCCACGCCTAACAAGATGACAACGCCAAGCTTGACGAACGTGCTGAGATAATCTCGCGGCGCGAGTAGCAGCCACACGGGAAGAGCGCTGGCGCAGAATCCGTAGATAATGATCGCGAGCGCGATGGCGACTCCGGAGAAGGTGAACCACGGCCCGAGCGTGGCGGAATTCGCCACAGCTTGACCTCCGAAGATGCTGGCCATCACGAGGACGAATCCAAGCGCGGAGCATTCGAGCACCTTACCGGGACGCCAATACCGCAGGTAGAGTCCCATCAAAATCGCGATCGGCATGGTTGCAGCGATAGTGAAGGTACCCCACGGGCTGCCCTTGAGCGCGTTCACCACCACCAGGGCGACGACCGCCAGCAGGATGATCATGATGAACAGCACGGTGAGCAAGGCGGTGAATCCGCCGATCTTGCCGATCTCCTCGCGCGCCATCTGGCCCAAGGATTTTCCGTCGCGCCGCATGGAGCAGAACAGGATGACGAAGTCTTGCACCGCGCCGCCGACAACCGCGCCGACGATGATCCAGAGAGTGCCGGGCAAATAGCCGAACTGCGCGGCCAGCGTGGGGCCCACCAGCGGGCCGGGACCGGCGATGGCGGCGAAGTGGTGGCCGAACAGGATCCACTTGTTGGTGGGCTCGTAGTCGTGACCATCGCGCAAACGCTCGCCCGGCGTGGCGCGACGGTTGTCCAGCGCCATCACTTTGGCCGCGATGAACTTGGCATAGAAGCGGAAACCCAGAGCGTAGGTGCATACCGCCGCGATCACGAGCCACATGCTGTTGATGGGCTCGCCGCGGTTGGTTGCGATGCCCGCCAGGCAAAGCGCGGCGGTGATAGAGACGGCGGCCCATAACAGGCGCCCGGCGATGCGTTTCATCCACTGGATTTTAGCAATGTTGACGGGGACAAGCTGAAGCATGTCCCACTCGAATCGCTTCACTAGCGCGAACCCCGCTGCACCGCGTCATAAGTTCAGCGGAGAGCGGCGGAAATAGTCGATCCGGCGATCAGTTTGTGGTTCTGTAAACACTGCGCGACTACACGCGATCTATCGCGGATCCGCATGACTGCGCGGCGCCTAGTTGGTGGTCCTCAATACTCGCGCGACTCGACAATCCTGACGGAAATCAGCAGTAACATCGCTGAGAGCGCGAGCAGCATGGCCATCGCCATCCACGGCATCGTGTGAGTAATGAGTGGCGAAGCGCGCGACAACACGAGGAAGGCGTCCAGGGATGGCGGCAGAGGGACCCGATTCAAAATCACAATGACGGCCATCACCGTGAACATGCTGGCCCAGGTCTGATACAAGTCGTCAAGGAATGTTGCGAAAAGCACCCCCAACGAATACACCGCTGCGACACAGAAGAACGCCGCGATACCGTGTTTGAACATGTCCGAAGGAGCCGCATGGAGCCGGATCGCGGGATGCACCAGCCAAACGGCACAGCACGCGAGAAGGTGTATCACAGCCGTTTCCGCCAGGCCCAGCGAAACTCGCACACCGAATAACCAGCTTCGTGTCACGGGCAGAGACAAGGTATAGTACATGGACCCATGCAGGCCTTTGCTCGGCCGAAACCCGCCGGACTGGGTTTTGATGCCGGCGCCTGCGAGCATGATGGCGGCGAGCACGGAAGCTCCGATTAAAGTGGCCGCTTCCAGGCCTTGTGCCGAAATGTTTGCTGTCGCGGGAGCGGAGCCTGAGGCCAAAGCGGACATCGCCAGCGTCGCCGCCACAAGAAGCAGCAACCGCATGCGGGTTTCGTACCAGCCCTTTATCCAAAGCATTTATTTTGCTCTCGTATATTCGAGAAACACTTCCTTCAGCGTGACCGGATGCCGTTCGACGGTAGTCCCTGGCAGGGACCGCGCCTGTTCCATAAGGCGTTCGACATTCTGGCTGGCGAGAATTGAGACCGTCCGGCCTTCCTGCCGGATGTGCTCGGCTCCGTCGACCCAGCGAATGTCGCCGCGAACACCGTCCGCGAATACCACGCGGATCCGTTGATACTGTGACTTGAGATCCTCCAACGCCCCACTGACAATCGTGCGGCCTTTGTCAATGATGGTGATCTGATCGGCGATTTGCTCCACTTCCGGCAGTTGGTGAGAGGAGAAAAAGATGGTCGTGCCATCTGACGCCGACAACGCGATCAGTTCGCGCAAGACTTCTTCAACTCCGACGGGGTCGAGACCATCAGTGGGTTCGTCAAGAACCAGCAGTTCCGCGCCGCGCGAGATCGCGAGCAGCAACATCAGTTTGGATCGCATGCCCTTTGAAAGATTGGGGATCTTCTTGTTAAGCGGCAAGTCGAAAATCTGAAGGTATCGGCGTTCCAAATCGTCGCGCCATTTTGGGAAGAAGGGACGGGTGAAGCGGATGATCTCCGCCACCGTCATGTAGGGATAGAGTTCCTTATCTTCCGTAACGAATCCGATGCGACGCCGGATCGCTGGCCCTGAATTACTGTCGTCAGGCGCGAGTCCGAGGACCCGCGCCGAACCCCGATCGGCCTTCGCCAGGCCCATCAGAATTCTGATCGTGGTCGTTTTCCCGGCACCGTTTCGCCCCAAAAAGCCAAAGATGCTGCTGCGCGGAACGGCCAGATTCAGACCACAGAGGGCCTCCTGCCCGTTGAACAGCTTGTGTAGACCGACCGTTTCGATTGCGAACTCCGTCATTCTTTCCTCACGGTAACTTCACCTACTCTTAACTGCGCGAGTTCGTTCTCCATGAGCCGTCGAATCTCGTCTTCTGTCAATCCCGCCGCAGCTAGCCGGTCGACGGCCGATTGCATGACGGACTGCGCTTTGCGCGAGATTTTCGTGCGCCCCGCGGCCGCCTGACTGACAAACGCTCCCGAGCCGTGGCGGATTTCTACGACGCCTTCATGCTCCAGTTCACGATATGCCCGGACCACCGTGTTCGGATTGATGACCAGTTCCACGGCGAGTTTGCGCAGCGTCGGGAGCTGCTCACCCGCCCGAAGCGCGCCCGTCTCGATGGCATGCTTCACTTGCTCCACCAGTTGTAGGTAGATGGGAGTGCCTGAAGAGGAATTCACGCGGACAATCATGGCCGGGTCAACTGTGCTAGTCTGTTAATACAGTATACGGTGAGCCTGATGTGTTCGTCAACCACTATCCCGCGGCTCTTCCTGAGACATTGCGGATGGCATGCGCGCCGCGATCTGAAAGCGGAAGAGTTCCAAACGGGCTACTGGGAACTCAATGAGAAACTGACCCATCATCTGCGTAATCGCATTCTCCGCGACGATGACAACCAACGATTGCTCGACGGGATTGGAATCCATCAGGATCGGGTCACCTGCTCCGATCCCAGGATACCGAGGGAGTCGAGCCCACTAACAACGGGGCGGAACGTATTCTCCGCCCCGCGGTAATCGCCCGCAAAGTCTCGCATTGCTCAAAGAATCAGTCGAGCTGACGCCTTCACCGCCTTCGCGAGCATTGCGCAAACGGCCATCAAGAACCGAGCCGCTTCCGTGACCTGTGCCTTTCGGTCTCTCTTCCTGACCTCCAGCGACGATGCGTCCGGGTTACCGCTCCAATAGGCCGCTAATCAATTACACCGTTTTACAATGGACATGATTTGCCTCCTGGTGCCGGAACGGCCCGCAACCGGGATCGTCGCGGAAGAGGACCGTTCGTTAATTAGTCACCCTCACAGGTTCTCCTGGCTTGCGATCACCAGGACCCCCACTCGTATACAGCGGTCCCAGATCCCGGTTGCGGGCCGTTCGGCGAACACTCGTACAGCCGCAACACATCCGGTGCGTGCGACAATCTTTTCAGCCGCGTCGATCTATACCATTTTCGTCCCTGTCCTTGCCCGGGCGGCCGGGCAGGGAAACACTCCTGCGTGCCGCGTCGAGACTCATCTCGACGCCTCGCTCGTGAGAGATGCGCTTTAAATTCTACTTCTTATCTCTGTTCTGCAGGATGGATTGAGCGAAGTAGTTCACCACTTTCGACTCGTTGCGGGCTACTTCATAATACGCGGCGCGTAACAACTGATCCTTCCGGTTGAGGAGTGTTTCCCGGATGTTCTGTTGGACCCTTGGATCGCTGAGCTGGCGCTGCCCGGCTGCCTCTTTCGAGATGACTTTCAAAATGCGATAGCCTTCGGCGCTGTGAATCACAGGCGTAATCTGGCCAGGCGGCATTGCCATTACGGCCTTACGAAGCTCCGGGTTGGCCTGTTCCAGCGCGGACTCCGGCACAAACCCAAGATCGCCGCCATTGGGCGCGGAGTTCGGGTCTTCCGAGAAATTTTGGGCGAGCATCGTGAAGTCCTCGCCTTGCTTCAGACGCGCGACCAGCATGTCCATCTTCCGCTTGGCTTGCTCTTCGTTCTGCGCTTTATCGTTCTTCAAATTGCGAATGTTCGGATTGGGCGTGGTGGTCACCAGTATCTGGGCCATGTGGACCTGCGGCTCCGGGTAATTGAAGCTCGATTTATTGGCGTTATAGAAGTCGGTGACATCTTTGTCCGAGATCGAGATGTGCGAGGTGATCTCTTTGTTGAACAGCTTTTCACGGCTGAGATTTTGGCGCAATTGCGATTTCAGATCCTCCGCACTCATCTTTCGCGCCGCGAGCTGCTTCTGAAACTCTTCTTCGGTGAAAGGCGCGCGCAACTCCGTTAACTTGGCCTCGACATCGTTGTCGGTCGCCATCAGCCCCAGCTTCTCGGCTCGTTGCTGCATGATCGAATTATCGATCAAGGTGCGCAAAATCTCGAGCTTCTGAATCAGCATCTGATCATCACTCGGACGCTCGGTGGAGGACATGAACTGCGATTGATATTGCTTGTCGAGCTCGGAGTAGGTAATCACGCGGCTGTTCACCGTGGCGGCCGTGGTATCCGATACCGCGTGCTTACACGCGATGGCAGAGAGAGACAGTGTGACAAGAGCAGCCAAAGGCACGAGGCGCGGCATGAAGGTGAACATCCATTTTGGCAGATTGAGCCAGGCATCCGCACGGTGGGCGAACTGATATCTTGATCTTTGCGCAAGCAGTTGCTGCTAGTCATCCTGATCGTGCTGGGCCTGCGAATCCCGTTTGTGAACCAGGCGATTCAAGGCGACGACGTCAATTATCTGTACGGCGCCTCGCACGCGCAAATCGATCCGCTCCATCCCACCCATGCCCGCTATGTCCTGATGGGCAAGCTGGTGGATATGCGAGGGCATCCGCATCCGCCGCTCAATTCGTGGGTGTTGGGAGCTTTGGTTGCCGTATTTCAAGGCGTGAGGGAAATTCCGTTTCACGCGGCGTACATACTGTTTTCATGGATTGCCGCCGTAAGCGCACTCGCGATCGCACGGCAGTTCACTTCGCAGCCGCTGGCGGCGACCGTACTGTTCCTGGTGACACCGGCGTTTGTGGTCAACGGCACGTCTTTCGAATCCGACGTCCCGTTTGTCGCGTTCTGGTTGGCGTCGATTGCGCTCTACATCAAAGCTGTAGATCGCGAATCTGTGGCTTTGCTGTTCTGCGCTGCCCTGGCGATAACATTGGCCGCACTCGCCGCCTACCAGGCAATTGTGCTGGTCCCAATATTGTTGCTGTATGGACGCAAGTGGAAGCTGGCCTGGATCGCCGCTATGACGCCGCTGGCCGTGACCGGTCTTTGGCAATTGTACGAGCGTTCGACGGCTGGCGAGTTGCCCGCATCGGTACTTGCGGGTTACATGCAGTCCTATGGGCTCCAGGCTTTCGCGCAGAAGTTGAAGAACGCCGCGGCGCTCACGGGTCATCTGGGCTGGGTTTTGTTTCCCGTGCTGTCCGCGGCGGCATTTTGGAAGATCGGCCGGGTTGGTCGAATCGTTTGGTTACTACTCACCGCCGGATTTGCTTTCGTCGATCCGAACCCTCTGTTCTGGGCTTCTGCGTCGGTGGGTGTTTTGGCGCTGGTGTGGTGCCGCGAGAATTACCGCGATTTTTTGAGCGCCTGGGTTCTGATCTTTTTCGGAGCGGCCCTGATCATCTTCTTTGCTGGAGCGGCGCGTTATCTGCTGCCACTCGTGCTTCCGATTGCCATTTTAGCGAGCCGCCGCTTGAATCGGCAATGGCTGTATGGCGCGGCATTCTTAGAGCTGCTTCTTAGTTTGGGACTGGCGGCCGTGAATTATCAACATTGGGATGGCTACCGCCAATTCGCCCGTTCGCTCAATCCGCAGGTCGAAACTAGGCGAACGTGGGTCAACGGGGAATGGGGGCTCCGGTACTATTTCGAGTCCGAAGGCGCGTTGCCTCTGATGCTCAATCAAGCGCTCCATCCCGGTGAGATTGTGGTGTCGAGCACTCTGGCATACCCGATCCCATTCACGACAGGTGGCGGGGTTTTGGCTCCGATCGCGCAGCGCAGCATCACGTCTCCGATTCCGTTGCGGCTCGTCTCACTACATGGACATTCGGGATATTCGGCGGCGTCGTTCGGTTTACGGCCATTCGACATTGCAACGGGCGTGATCGACCAGGTGCGCGCGGAATCGGTGCGTGAAGCGAAGCCGGAACGCGAAGATTTGCCCATGAATGCTCCGGATGCGGCGCGCCAGATCGTCAGTGGCATCTATGACCTGGAGAACGGCAAATCGCGCTGGATGGGCGGAACGGGAGTTGTGTTGCTGAAGAGTCCGGCACAACCGGAACCGCTGAGTATTTCCTTCTTTATCCCGCCCCAGGCGACAGCACGACAGGTTCGTGTCTTGATCGATGGGCAGTTGGCAGCCCAGCAAAGCTTTGCCGGTGGGGGTGCTTATACATTGAAAACGCCTCCCATGCGGCCAAGCGGGCCAAGCGCGATGATCACCATCACGGCAGACAAGACCTTCTCGGTGCCGGGGGACCAGCGCGAATTGGGCATTGTGCTGATCGAAGCCGGATTCACGATCCATTAAATGTGTAAGTGCCCGGAGTTGTGGAACTGGATTCAGCACGTCAAAGATGTTCCCGCTGTATGGTAGTCGTATTGAAATATCAGTCCCCGACGCGCTCCAACACCTCAAGGCGGCTATAGCTGCTTCAAATAGGCGGCCATCTCCTCTGGATGAAAGCCAAATGGTCCCGGCCGGCTCTTGTACGCGACCCGGCCATCGCGGTCGATCAGATACAGACGATCCGGCCAACCCGTATAAGCAGCTTCGGTTGAATTCCCGAAGTTGTCGAGCGCTGCCGGGATCTCGGTGTGCAGATTCCGCACGCAACTCTCGGCCACTGAGCCACGCTCTGCAAAACTCTTGGGCGAAGCGAAGACTACGTTCTGGCGCACGTTGGATTCCATCTGCCAAACATCGCTCGCATGGGCCTCCTGGATGTAGACGATGTAGAACGCGACGCGATTCTTGTACTCCCGATAGAGCTGGTCGAGCGCGGGAATCTCCCGGCCAAAGGGTGGTCAAGTATAGCTCCCGAAGACGAGCACCACCGGCTGTTTACCTCGAAAATCGGCCAGAGCGACTTCCGACTTACGATCCAGAGTGCGCACGCGGAAATCCGGCGCCAGGTCTCCAGGATGAAGTGAGCCGGCGCGGGCGCTGCTCCACAGCGTTTCAAATGGCAGCACCAGAAACAGAGGCGGAGGCATTTTGGCGATCGCGGACGCGAACCGTACGGGGGTTTGATGCATCACAGCATAGATCACCCCGAGGAAGATGAGATAGCAAACGATCAGAGCGACCGCTAACCGTCTGAGCATGCGCATCACTTATAGCTTACGCCGTCGTTTCGATTTCCGGATGGCAGGCTCCATAAGTGAAAACTGCAATTTCCGCTCTATCGCATCCACGCGATCGAGCTGAACGCGAATCCTGTCGCCTATCGAAAACTCGCGCCGGGTACGCTCCCCAATGATTTTGCGCGTGTTTTCGTGGAACCCAAACCGGTCACCCGGCAGCGTGTCGATGGGTACCAGGCCTTCGATGAACAGACTCTCCAGCTCCACGAAGAAGCCGAAGCGCGTCGTGCTGATGATGAGCGCGCTGAAATCTTCCCCGACGCGGTCCATCATGAATTTGGCCTTTTTCCATTCGACCAGCTCGCGCTCGGCCTCGGCGGCGCGACGTTCAGTTTCGGAGCAATCGTTCCCAATGACATGCAGCCGCTCCGATGAGATGGTTTCCCGCTCGCCATCGAGGAAGCCACCCAGGATGCGGTGGACCACCAGATCCGGGTAACGCCGGATCGGCGAAGTGAAGTGCGTGTAACTGGGCGCGGCCAGTGCAAAGTGTCCGCGATTCTGCTCGCTGTACCTGGCCTGTTTGAGCGAGCGCAGCATTAGATAGCTTAGAATCCGCTCCTCGGGCTTGCCTTCGATTTGGGCAACCAGTTTCTGGTAATTGCGCGATGAGATAACCAGGCTCTCTTGTGCGAGAACAATATCGTTCCGCCTTGGATGGCCATCGCGGCCACGCTCCTTGATTGGGAACCGCTTTACCGGAATCGCTCCGATCCCAAGCGAATAGCCAAAACTGGCTGCGATCTGCTCGAACTCCATCACGCGCTTGGCGTCGGGCTTCTCGTGGATCCGAAACAGAGACGCGATGCCAGCCTGCTCGAGATGGGATGCCACAGCCTCATTCGCGGCCAGCATGAACTCCTCGATGATCCGATGCGCGATGTTGCGATCGCTGCGCGTTACACCGGTCATTTCTCCAAACTCATTGAACTCGATCAGAGGCTCGGGCAGATCGAAGTCAATGGAGCCGCGCTTTACGCGCTTGCGGTTCAGGATGAGCGCCAACTCGCGCATCAGTTCGAATCGTGCGATCAGGGGAGCGTAGCGCTCCCGCGGAGCCGGATCGCCCTCGAGCAGCAGGTTCACACCGGTGTACGTCATGCGCTCAACGCTTCGAATCACTCCTCGGGTGAAGTGTTGGCGGACAACATCGCCGCGGTGATCGATCTCGAGTAAGGCCGATAGCACCAGCCGGTCCACGGCGGGCTTCAATGAACAGATTTCGGTCGAGAGCTCGACCGGGAGCATCGGAACGGCGCGATCGGGAAAGTAGACGCTGGTTCCGCGGAGAAATGCCTCTTCATCAATCGCGCTGCCTGGCAATACGTAGTGACTCACATCGGCGATGTGGACGTGCAAGGCATAGTTGCCGCTCGCCAGCCGGTCTACCCAGACTGCATCGTCAAAATCGCGGGCCGTCTCGCCATCGATGGTGACGATATCGAAAGCCCGGAAATCCTGCCGCCCGCCTATTTCCTCGGCATCGATTACCGCCGGAACGCGCTGCGCCTGCTCCACCACCTCCGCCGGAAAGCGATGCGGAATATGATGCTTGCGAATGGTGATCTCGACATCGACGCCGAAGTCATCCGGGTGCCCCAGGATCTCAATCACGCGCCCGGTCACGCGCTCGCCGCCTTCCAGAAAGTCGAGAATCTCGGCATTCACGATCATGCCGTCCAGATCCTCGGGCCTGCTTACCGAAACCGGTTGGACTCCGACCCTGTCCGGCGACGCTGACGGCGCAGGCATTTCCATGCCATCCGGAATTTCAATCCACTGGCGAATTCGTTCATCGTGAGGTATCACAAAATTGCCTCGCGGCCGGCATTGGAACTCGCCGACGACGGTCGGGTGCGCCCGGCGCAGAACTTTGAGAATCTGCCCATCGGCGCGGCCATTGTTGTCCACGCGCAGGATACGCGCCAGCACCCGGTCGCCATGCATCGCGATGTCAATGGATTCGCGCGGGATATAGATGTCCCCGCGAAGCCCTTCGATCGGGTGATCGGCTATTACGAAGCCGTAGCCATCGCGATGCATGTTGAGCTTGCCTGCCGCGTACTCACGGCTGAAGCGAGTGGCGATGAAATGCCCGGAGCGGATTTCGACAAGATCGCCCCGCTCGACAAGCCGATCCAGCAATTGATCGAGCTGGGAGCGGTCATCGCCTTGCAATCCTAATTCCCGGACGAGTTGCTTGAAGGTGGCGCGGGAATGCGGAAGCTTCTGGATATGATCGAGCAGATTGTGAAGGCTGAGCTTTTCGCGACGCATGTGGGCCATCCGGTGTCGAAAGGCAATATTATTGTAGGCATAGCGAATCGACGGGCGCGAAGTAGTAACATGGGTTCATTAATTGTTTAGAAGGAGTTCTACTACATGTGGAATAAGCGCAAAGAGGAAGAATATCCGCCCAAGCCGGCCTCTACGCCCGCGAGCCCGGCCAACGTGCAAAGAGAAGCCCAGCCTGGCATGAGCACATCCCACAGCCCCGGATTCCATGCGCAGGACCGGGGAACGGCTGTGATCGGCAGGTCTGTCACGATTAAAGGCCAGATTTTCAGCCGGGAGGACCTGACAGTGGACGGCGAAGTGGAAGGATCGATTGAGCTGCAGGAAAATCGATTAACGATCGGCCCCAATGGAAAGGTGCACGCAGGCATAAAGGCGCGGGAGATCGTGGTGCTCGGAACGATCAACGGTAACGTGGAGGCCAGCGACAAAATCGAGATCCGCAAAGACGGGAAGCTGGTTGGCGACCTTAAAACCTCGCGCATTGTGATCGAGGACGGAGCTTATTTCAAGGGCAGTATCGACATCATCAAGCTGGAAGCGAAGCCAGCCCCGGCTCCGACCAAGCCGGTGCCCGCACCAGCCACCGCACCGCAAGCTGCCGCCAGCTTTGCGGCGCCCGGGACTGGGACACCCTCCTCCGCATCCAGCACCGCGGGGCCAGCCGCTAAACCTGCCGGCCGCTAAATCGTAGCGGCCAAAACCACCCGCTAGCCGATCCCGAGCGACCGTTGGAATGAGTCCTGCTAAACTTTCTGTGCCCGCGGTGAAACAGAATTCTGCATCCAATCCGCACTTCCGTCCCAGCCATGGCATGGACCAGTTCTTCGCATCCATTGCGGGTCAGGCGGACTTAAGGATTCTGGATCTCGCCGGCGCAACTCAGGCCAACGTCAGTTTTATCACTAACCTGGGCCACCGTCTGTATTCAGATGACATCTTGCGAACGATGGACGACGCGTTTGGGCGCGATAGCGATTCGCTCGCCAATCAATCCGACCCGCAACGCGTTGAGCAGTTTCTCAGCGAGACGCTTGATTTTCCCGAAGGGCAGTTCGATGGGGCGCTCGTGTGGGACACGCTTCAGTTTCTCGCGGCGCCGCTCTTGCAGCGTACCATCGACAGGCTGTTCCGTATATTGAAGACTCAGGCATCCCTTCTGGCGTTCTTTCATGCGGAAGAGAAGGCTAATGTCGTGCCGGTGTATTCGTACCGAATCTCCGACGCAAAGACGCTATCGCTAACGCCGCGCGGCCAGCGGAAACCCGCTCAGTTCTTCAAC
The DNA here is from genome assembly GCA_051000095.1 of Bryobacteraceae bacterium. Taxonomy (GTDB): domain Bacteria; phylum Acidobacteriota; class Terriglobia; order Bryobacterales; family Bryobacteraceae; genus JBBSHP01. The sequence goes on from JBPCOQ010000039.1 coordinate 17,089, forward strand.
AGCCGGAGCCTGGAAAAGCTGTTTCACGAGTTCCGCTCCGTGAAGTTTTTCTTAGCGCGCGATAACTTGCGCGAAGTGATTGTAAAGCGCTAATTTTCGGAAACGGCTTGGTGAGGCGGCGGGAGTTGAAACCTTCCTCCTCTCACTGCTCAGAAAGGGATCTTAGTAACTCGGATCCGCCATTCCTCCAGTTCGGAGGCTGTCCACGCCAGAATCAGGCTCTCGCTGACGCGCTGAATCTCCGCGTTTTGTGGAATCACGAGAAAGATTCCCGGACTCTCTATGCCCTCGAGCTTCAGTGAAGTGAGGGCCCGCGGCATAGTACGCTTGTCATGCGAGACGAGGATTCTGCCTTCACTCGCGGTCTTGCGAAGGACTCCCAAATCATCCAGCCCGTCAAGATTGGCGGCCTGAGCAGTTTCAAAATCGATGACGGGCTCCCAGCGCCTGACGGCGAAGACAATATGGCGCCTCAGGTCGTTGTCGGCCTGATAGCGAATTTCACCGCCACCGTTTCAATTCTTGACGGGCTTGTTCGAGGCGGGCATGCAGTTCCGGATCGCTAGCTTCAAGAGGCGGAACCAGACGATTGAGTTCCCGCTCTCCCTCCGAACCTCGGGGGTCACCCAAAACCGGCCATAGAGGGTCACCTCAAAACCGGCCAACGATAAACCGCTGTCCAGGACGTTAACTTCCGACGCGAGGGCGCTACCCTCCGTCCTGTGAGTAACGTCTTGAACGAAGAGAAGAAACAGCAAGTCATCGCGCTGGGGCGACTGGGATGCGTTTACGCACGCAAGCGTGGTCGCTGCGACCCATTCAGAAAAACACGGGGGTCCGCCGGGAAACGGCCGCGGCTTATTTGAGAGAGGCCGGCGTCGCGCTACGGCCACCGGGGGCGTGGGGCCGTGCCGCACCGGCAAAACCGGCCAACGCGGTGACCACCGACCCGGCGCCTCCAAAACCAGCCCATACGGCGACCACCGATTCCCCGCCGGCAAAACCGGCCAACGAGGTGACCACCGACTTTGGCGTGAAGTCGCCGGATGTGACGCCGGCGGCACAACCCGGTCTCAAATCCATCTGCCAGCGCCTGCCAGGTCCATCGAGAGGCCATTGAGGTGGGACTCTCCAAAGGTTCGTAACGCCATGGCGATCTGGCAGGACCTGGTGGATACCTACACGCCGGAGGCCCGCGTGGTGATCGAGACCGCACCCGGCGAAGAGGCGCAAGTCGATTACGGTAGCGGTCCCATGATTCGCGACGAGCACAGCGGTAAATACCGGCGCTCGCGCCTGTTTGTGCTGACACTCGGCTACAGCCGCAAGTCCGTCCGGCTGCTGGTGTTCCGTTCCAGCTCGCAGACCTGGGCCGAGTTGCACGAGCAGGCCTTTCGCCGATTAGGCGGCGTGACGCGCGTGGTCGTGCTCGACAATCTGCGCGAAGGCGTGCTCACGCCAGACATTTACGATCCAGCGATGAATCCGCTGTATCGCGACGTGCTCCAGCACCACAACACCGTCCCGCTGGCCTGCCGCGTGGCCGACCCCGATCGTAAGGGCAAAGTGGAAAGGGGCGTCGGTCACGCTAAAAATACGCCTCTGAAAGGGCTGCGCTTCGAAAGCCTTCAAGAGGCCCAGACCTACCTGGATCATTGGGAAGAACGCTGGGCCGACACGCGCATTCACGGCACTACCAAGCGGCAGGTTGCGGTCATGTGGGCCGAAGAGCGGCCCGCTCTGCAGCCTCTTCCTCTCGAGCCCTTCCGCTATTACCGATACGGCGAGCGCACGGTTCATCTGGATGCGCTTGCGCACGTGCCGTGGATGCGTGGAAGTCGAAGCCGCTTATTACGGCGCCCCGCCGGGCTGGATCGGCCGGCGTGTCCAGGTGCAGTGGGATGCGCATCGGGTACGGCTGCTGAATCCCGGTACGGGCAACTGCTGCGCGAACACCTGCGCCAGGCGCGCGGGGGCCACGCTTGCGTGCGTAAACGCATCGTATCCAAGACGAGGACCGATCGAAGAAGACGCCGCTGGGTAAGTTACAACTGCTTTGCCGCGCCGATAAAGCCGGGTCGCGGATCGGAGCCCTGTGTCGCGGGATGCAGGGCAAAGGCGCTGAAACCTCCGTGCGCCGCATTCAGGGCGTGTTGTCACTCGCCAAAAAGTACGGTGCCGCAACGGTTGAGGATGCCTGCTCTGCCGCTCTGGAAATAGGCGTCTGCGATTACCGTTTCGTGCGCCGTTACCTGGAGCGCAATCCGCAATCACCCCTGACCCTACGCCAGGCCGATCCGCTGATCCGCCAACTCACCCTGTAACGGGACTTCATCGAAAACAAAACCAAGGAGAACGAACTATGAACGTGATGGAACTACAACGTGCTCTACGCCAACTCCGGCTCGGCGGCATCGCGGCCGTGCTGGAAACCCGCTTGCATCAGGCCCAGGCCGAACCGATGGCGCCGATCGATCTAATCTCGTGCCTGGTGGCTGACGAGCTGAGCAGGCGTAGCGAGCGACTGCTCGACCGCCGGCGAAAGCAGGCCGCCTTTCGAGACTCGCACAAGGCGCTCGACAACTTCGACTTTACCTTCAACCCGAAGATGAACCGCAGCCTGGTCTTCGATCTGGCCACTTGCGGATGCATTGCCAAGCGTGACGACGCGCTGTTTCCCGGCCACTGAACTCGCCTTGTCCTCGATCGAGCATTCCAGTTCAGGTGCATGTCTGGGCATCTCCCAAACATTTTAATACATAAATGCAGTAACGCAATTAAGCACTAGCTGGTTGTCATCGGCGTCTCGTGGTCGCGGAGCATTGCTGCGCGCCTGGCTCGGCCATGTTTCGCTCGACACGACCAATATCTACGCTGAAACGGACCTGGAGATGATTCACGACTCCCTTTAGCGGACCGTACTCCAGACTGACGCCGCTGCCATCGATGCTCTCGATTCCGCCATCGGGCATTTCGAGTGTTGTAAAGCGAAGGCCCACCTGGCCATTCTGATTGGCTTGCGCCAACTGCCCGATTGCCTTCGTGCCTGCCGGAATGACAATCTCACCATCCCTTTCGTAGTTGTACTCAATCACCGCAGTGACCGGCGTCTTGACGGCACTGCTCACGGCGGTCTGCAATCGTGCGACCAGCCGGCTGCCGGTCGGCAGCAGCGTCGCTACTCCTCTTCGCTCAACGGCTGGTGAGCCATCGCCTGGCTGGCGTTCATCACCGTCGTCGAAGTTGTGTTTCGCACAAACACCAGCGAGGATTTCTTCAGGCCCTCGGACTCGCTCACTGGTTGGGGGATTGGTGTTGAAACAGTGGCTGGTGGAGGCGGCGGTGGGGGAGTGTAAACGTAGTTGCTCTGGCGCCGGTACGCTTCCAGGGCCGGATCATTCACCGGAGGCACTTGGTTCAGCGCATACGTCTTCGGCTGCTGCTGCTCAGGCTGCTGCTGGTTTCCCGTCTGTGGGCGGCGCGAAGTCGCCAGGATGTCGTCGGGACTCAGTTGCTCGTTATTCTGATCGCCGACGCCTTGGTCGGCACTGAGAAGCGGGATTGTGGATCCCGGACGCCCCGCCTGCTGCGCTGCGCTGTCGGGTCTTCCTAAACTGGGCTTCGTTCGCCGGTCCTGCGACCGTTTTTCCGCGCTCGATGTGGAGAACAACGCAAGAAACGCGAAGCCGCACAACACGACGGCCGTTGCGAGAACCAGAAACGCCTTGCTCCGGTCCATGTTGTTTTTGACCGCGAGTGTTGATCTCAACCCGTTTCGGCCGGTTTCGTTCTTCCTTGATTCGCCGCCAGATCTGTTGCACGATTCCACCGGAAGCGGTCGGTGCCTCCGCCGAGCTTGCCTCCTCTGCTCCAATTCGTCCCCGGCACTGCCAGGTCGGCTTACCGGCGTGGTCAGCGTGGGATCGTCCTGCTCGCTCATCTCTCGCTCCCGTCTTTCATCGTGAACAGGGTTATCGGGAACCATACGTCACCTCGCGGAAACTGCTAATTCCAAACCCAATTGGAGCCAAAGCAGGGCGATCCACACGCCCGACTCGGCCATCTGAAGCAACAGTGTCTCGGTCGACTGTTTGAAAGATGGACGCTTGAAGACGACCACGCCATCGGCTCGCTCTCCGGGGCCGAGCCGCCGGCGGCGGCTCATCCGGAAGTCCGTGACAAACAACTGCTCGGAAGTCGACCAGCGTGACTTGTGGACGATCTTCCCGCTCTTCTTCATGCCGCCAAGCTGAATCTGCGGCGGCATCAATTCGACGGCATGGTCCTGAACGTTCACAGCGGAGAACAAAACCACCACCTCGCTGCCCTGATCGATCACCTCGCTGACTCCGGTCTTGACCAATTCCTTCCCTGGTGGCGAGATGCCTGGCTTATGGCCGTAGAGGACGGGCAATGGCGCCCGCCGTTGACGATCCAGAAGATCATCGAGAGCAGTTCGTTCCACCTTCGTGGAATTCGCCGCAACCAGCGGCTGCGAAGGCGGGCGTTCCTTTAAGCCGCCGCGGGCGTTCAACGATGCGAGCTCGATTTCAGTTGATGGAACAGAGGCGGAAGGCACCGATACTTTGCTGCCAACAGTTATGGTTTGTGGGATCACCGCCGATGGAGAGTCGGAGGGTTGGATCATGAATTGGCCCGCCGGCTTGTACCGCATGAGGAAATCCACAGCAGGTTGTCCCTCTCCCTTCGGTTCGCCACGGCTGACGAGGAGGAGGTTCACCTGCAGGCCGCGAGTCGACGAGATGACCAGGTTGGTCTGGGCCGCTTTTGGCGTGATTGGTTTTACGAAAACGAAGTTTAGTTCACGATCCGAGTGCTCCGCCGAGAACGAAGCCGGGTCGCCCACTACCACCGAGTTGATCGGTTCCGGCATCCGAATCGCCGTCACGTAACGAGGCGCCAGGAACACTGTCGTCACTTGGCCGTCTCGAATAGACTGGCCAACGACCTGCGGTTGCACCTGTCCATGTGCTCCGCCCACGAGTTCGAGTAGGGGAACAATCCAAAACATCGACTTCATAGTCGTCATGGCTGACTACCTCCTTCCAATTCGTTTTGCGCGAAGGCCTCTGCCTGAAGGCGTTTCAGACGCTTCTCCCGGTATAATGGCGCCACCTTGTTCGCATACTTGTAAACCTCAACGTCTGAGTACGCGAGGCCGGCCGGCAGAATTCGGCTCTCGCCAGTGAGATAAGCCGCCGCGACCAAGCGCGAGTCACCGTTGAACAATTTCAGAAGCCTGGCCAGATAGGCCACGCCTCCTCGAACGTTCTGCTCGATCTCGAAGCGGTCCATGACGCCGAACATCGCAGCCGTGGCGGGCATCAGTTGCATCAGCCCCACCGCTCCCTTGTTCGAGACGGCGCGCGCATGCCAGTCCGACTCAACCTCGATGATCGAGTGGACCAGCTCGCGAGGTACCTGATAAACATCCGCGTAGTGATCCGCCCATTGCATGGCCGCTGTGCGCTGATCTGGTTGAGCCGCACACACAGCTGCGCCGGCTGCGAACAGACAAAACAACCTCGACCGCTCTGTCATCGTCACGCCTCCAGTGAAAGCTCCGGAACTTCAGCGGCATATTGGTGCGAATCGTGGACGAGAGACGCGAAACCGTCCCGTAGTAGGAGCCGTTTCCGATCCGACTCAGTCTTGGCAACCAGCGGCAGCAGAATGTCTCGCATCCCGGATGTGATGTCCTCAAGCCCCAAGATTTCCGGCGCCTGCGCCAGTTCGAGCATCTCTGCAATCGAAACAGGCTTCTCCATCTGCCACCCGCGTAATGCATGTGCCAGGCCGGCAATGATCCGCCGTAGCTGGGAATTCGCGGTCGTGCTGCGAACCCGCAGAATGTCAGCTTCGCGATCGACGGACGGAAACTCCACCCGCAGATAGAAGCTGCGGCGCCGCAGCGGGTCGCCCAACCGTCTGACCTCGTTCGATGTGAGGATCACGAAGGGAATAGCCTTATGTCTAATCGTCCCCAGCTTCGGAACCGTGATCTGCCATTCCGAAAGAATCTCGAGCAGCAACGCTTCGAAGCCCTCATCCACCTCGTCGACTTCGTCGATCAGCAACACGCACGGCTGCTCGTATAATAGTGACCTCAGCAGAGGCCCTGGACGAAGAAAAATCCAGGGTGTTCAGATTATTGCGGATCGCATCCCAGTCCTTCTGAAGACGATCTCCCTGCGTTTCAAGGAACAACTTCTGAAGAGCGCCGTCGAACTTCCCGATCGCCTTCTCTTCATTGATTCCTTCATAGCACTGCAGCCGTTCGATGACCGTATTCGCGGCGGTAGCGATCGCCTGGGCCAAAGCGGTCTTTGCACAACCCGGCGGACCTTCCACAATCACGGGCTTCCGCATCCGGGCGGCGAGGTAGACCACCTGCAAGGTGACTGGGTCGATCACATATTTCGCCGCTTCCAATCGCTGCCCGAGATCTTCGATGGACGAGAACACTGCTTTCCTCTGGCCCTGATTCTACGCTGAAACGCGCGTCGGTCGATACTTCATAGCTGCGCGACACGCATCGAGATGCTTTGTTCATCCCATCCGCCGGCTGTCTTCTGCCGAGCCGAAAAATGTTCTTGGACCTATCCGAGCGGAACGCCGCTCCTGGCCGAATTCGTTCAACCCGAAAAATGTTCTTGAACCTATCCGGTTTAGAATTTACACTCAGTCGGATTCTGCCAACCCGAAAAATGTTTCTGGACCTATCGGGACGTGCCTGCTCCTGGTCCCAGTTCGGTTGGAGGCCTCCACCTGCGGGCCTGCCCGAAGGAATAGGCAGTCCAGCTTGTGCAAGCCCTTGCTTTCGTCCGTTGGCACACGCCCGACCACCGGAAAAAATGTTCTTGGACCTATCCGCGTGTTCACCCTCGCGTTTGAAGGCTCGCAAATTCCGGCAGCACATCGAAGGGAATAGTCCTCAGTGGCAGTCGTTCCGCAACCAGATCGATCCGCTCGTGAGAGCCGTTCCCAAGGAAATGGGCCGCCCGATCGAGATGCCACACTCGATAAGGATCGAGGCCCATTAAACGCGCACAGGTGGAGTCTGCGGCGACCGGATCGTTGGAGAGAACGATTTTGCCGAGACGGCGATGAGATCCATGGAGCGGCCCATTGCCCTCCATCGCGATGACTCCGTCGGCGATAACGAAGTGGATGGGCGCCGTGGCGCAGATATCGATGATGCTGCGGTGGATCCCTTTCCAGTGGAGAACATTCTTGGGCCAGCCGTACTTGGTCCCAGGCACGATGCCGAACATGTTCTTCATGCTGAGCGTGACGCCCGCCCAATGGTGCGTCTTGATCTTGGGCATCGACACGACGAAATCGGATGCGAGTACGGTTCGAGGAAGCCCCAGGTGATCGAGCCCCGTATAGTTGACCCGCATCGGCACCCTGATCAGTCTGTCGCGGTTCAGATCTACGAAATCGATTTTCTGGCTGCGCAGTTGAGCTCCGAGCCCGCTTTCAGAGAACACTAAGTAAGTGTCCCGCTGGTGGCCCGGTCCTTCCGCCACCGGGCGCCCAGTTTCAAAAATGCCTCTGCGTCCGCGCCAACGAGAATTGGATTCGTATTGACCTCGAAGCCTGGGATGTATTCGACGAGGTTCGGTTTGAGCAAGACGGCCCTGTCGCGAATAGGCAATCCAAATAGACGGAGTGCCTGCGTGACGCACTCCCCCAATCCGTCCGAGTACCCAGTCGCAGACAGAATTGCGACTCGGGGTCGGACTGACCTACAGTCGCGCAGAAGCATCTCTTCTGGCAGCAGCCGGGTGGTCGCCATTCCGCCTACAGCAAACCCCGCGGCGCTGATCACGGCTCGCCGTCGATCGAGTTTGATCATGCCCACACCTCGAAGACGTTATCGCCTTCCACCGCGTCGAGCGCCAACGCGCAAGAAGCGAGAGTGCAGATATCGTCTGTTGTACGAGCGGCGTCTTCTATCAAAGTAGTTAGCTCCTTCGTGGCGAGCCCCAGCGTCTTGTTGACTTCGCTACTGATGTTGCGATAGGCCGCTAAAGCGAGGATGCCCCACGCCAGACCATAAGGAGACGGACATCCGGGAAGCCGATTCACGAGCCAGTTCAACGAAGCTGACACGCCCGGTTCCTCCTCGTATCCACCGAGTGCGCGTAGCGCGAGGCGTGGCATCGATGTATGGAGAGTAGGCAACATCAAACGCCACTCCGTTGCCGGCATTCCACCCACCACCGGGACACATTCGATCGAAGAGCATGCTGGCTTCCATCCCGATTCGTTCGACCACGTCCGCTGTCTGCTTGAGATCACGCTTCCTGATTTGCCGGAGAGCAATCAAAGTGAAAGCCGTAGGAATAACCCAGCTCGTAGTACCTGGGACCCAACTCCAGCCGTACTTGGCGGGATTGAATTTCACACTGTTATCGACGGTCTGGAATTTCCAACGCCAAAACCAGTTTGCCTCCCGGCCTTTTGCGTTCAGCGGCCAATTAATTGCTGACGCGAGGACACTCGTTCGGCCTTCACCCGCCAGGAGCGTCAGCACCGCTAGAGCGGTGGTCCAACATCCGGCTGGTTCATCCCCGGCGACGCTGACCAACTCCCATCTGCGTTCTGAAGATTTTGAAGCATCTGGACCGCGCGTGCTATTTCAGTTCCTGTTTCCCGCCGTAAGGCCAACAGCGCCAGGCATGTGGGCTCAATCGCGCCTTCATCGCCCTGATATCCCCAGATCCCGTTGACTCTTTGCCGTGTCTTAAGAATTTCATAAAGTGCCGTCGTCATTCGTCCGATATCCATACCGGGGAGGCCGTATGTCGCCACCCAACCGCAGTATGAACCGGATGCCCTCGGAATCGAAACTCTTCTAAACAGCATACGCAGGCCCATGCGGGCTGTCCTTTTGTGACGGCCCGCTTGCCCCGTCTGAAAGCTCGCCTGGAACCTTTTTGGAGTATTGGAACCCTGCTTCCAACTACCGCTTTAAGACTTTCGTCTTGAACACGGCGAATGCCGTACAAAGAGACATGAATCCCGAGCATCTCCCCGAAATCGATTCCCACAACGGAAGTGCAGTCGGAATTCTTGTTCGCGAAGAACTTCCTATGACCGTTCGGGACGCCGCAGTGTATCTGGGCGTCAGTGTCCAAACGGTGTATCTTTGGGTAGAGCGAAAGCAGATTCCCCATCTCCGCGTGATGGGCCGAAACATTCGATTTCTCAAATCGGATCTCGAGCCCTTCCGCGCAACATTCAAACAGGAGGTGGGAATTGGCAAGACCAAGTAAACACGATGGCTCCATATACCCGCGCAAAGATGGCAAGGTCCTATGGATGGTCTATCGAGACCGGAGCGGAAAACTTATCCGGGAATCAACGTTCACGGAAGACTGGCAGGAGGCTCAGCGGAAACTGCGTGAGCGGCTCCAAGCCAGGGACGATAAGATCCTGGATGTCGTCCGGAAAGGAGAGCAACTACAATTTTCGGATTGGGCGGACTTTTCCTGGAGAACTACTCCAAACCGCCGATCCGGGCCGAGAAGACCCACGAAGCGAACGAGCGTGGGTGCTTGCATCTCAAGAAAGCGTTCGGGAAACGGTCCGTCGGAGACATCACTGTGGATGAAATCGAGCTGTATCTGCGAAAGCGACTACAAACTCGGGTTCAGGTCAGGATATCTGGGGGCGTTGAAAGAGATCGGCTCAAGCCGGCAACCGTCCATCAGGAACTGCGGATTCTTCGCCGTATGATGAACGTAGCAGTTCGAAAGAAGCTGCTCCCTGCGAACCCTTGTGCTGGTGTGGCGTTTCCTGTAAAGGTGAAGGGGCTGTTTTCGGCCGCATTATATGGCATGGTCGGAGCAGCAGCGGATCGAGTTTCAGGCGCCCGAGTACCTGCGCAACATCATCCGGGTCATTACTGAATCGGGACTCCGGTTGTACAAGGAGTTGATGCCGATGAAGAAGGAGCAGGTGGATCTGGAAAATGCGGTGGTTTGGATTCCCGATTCGAAGACCCCGAACGGGATCGCCGAGGTTCCTCTAACAGATCTGGCTCGTGAGGCGTTTCGCGAGCAGATTCGAATCGCCGGACAGGGACCGTGGTTGTTCCCCAGCGACGAGAACCCGACGGGACACCAGAAGACGTTTGTGGGGACCAGCGCCAATGCGGTACGGACGCAAGTGTGGACGGCATTGATCGCGATGCTGGTGCTGAAATATCTGCAGTTGAAATCCACCTTCTGCTGGTCGTTGTCGACTCTGGCCGCGCTGAGGCAGCAACTGTTCTTCTATCGCGACCTCTACGCGTGGCTGGATGATCCTTTCCAGGCGCCCCCAGCGTTGGCTGGCGTGCATGATGATGCGCAACAGCTAGCGATCAGCTGGTAGGCGGTAGTTGGACAGCAGAAAACGGGCAAAAACGTGGGACAACTTCATTTCCGGAGTAAGTGGGCCAATCTGGCCAGGCAATTCGGACAGCAGCAGTGAAAAATCGCCGCAGCCAGTTACTTCGGCCACCGTCGAAGCGCGAACGTGCGTCTGGGCTCGGAATCAGGCCAAGTTCAGTGGGTTCAGCGCAGGAAAAGTTCTCAAATCGCTAATTTGGACGCGAGTGATTAGAGTACGATCTAGTCAAACGTGACTACACGCGGTACCCGAAGAGAAGGATACCGATTCGAGCACAGCATGAAATTTCATTAGTTCTTCGCCGGGGTTCTGAAATATAACGCCGGAGTTGGTTCCCAGTGTTTTCCTGAATGCTGCTGCGAATGCGCTGGGTGTGCTGTAACCGGCCTCGAGAAGGCTGCGTTTGCAAGGAGTCCCGAAACCCCTTAGGCCGCTGCGCGGGAGCGGCCACACAATCACCAAAGGTTAACTGGTACATTCGGAAAAGAGGAGATGACAAACATGCGAAGTATTCTGACGCGCTCTGTTATGACGGTGGCCCTCTTGGTATCCGGAACTCTGGCTTATGCGCAGTGGGGGCCCAGGGGTGGACCCTATCAGCCAGACTCCGTTTCCGGGCTGATCAATCGCGTACATAGTGACCTGAACCATGGCTACAGTGTCTGGCGGCTTTCCCATGGAGACCAGGACCGGCTTACGCACGCCGAGCATCAGCTTCGAGATTTCGATAAGAAATGGCGCCGGGGAAAATTCGACAAGGGTGAACTCGACGAGTCGATCGGGGCGATACAGCATGTTCTCGATAATAATCATCTGAACGGTCGAGAACGGGATGCACTCTGGGACGATGTCACCCAGCTTCGCAGAATGCGCGAGGCTTATGACCACCACGAGATCGGCCGCTGGTAAGCTGAAAGCCACACTCATCCTTCTCGTCGCGACCGCTCTGCAGGCGGCTGAGAACGTATCTACGTTTTCGGTGGTCGGCTTTGATCCGGCCACTCGCGAGTGGGGCATCGCGGTTGCTTCCAAATATTTCTCGGTGGGGTCAGTCGTTCCGTGGGCGGAAGCCGAGGTAGGCGCGATCGCGACGCAGGCGAACGTCAATGTGGGCTACGGTTCGCGCGGCTTGGAGTTGCTCAGGCAAGGGCTAACCGCCAAGCAGACATTGGACCGGCTATTATCCGAGGACAAGTTCGAAGGCAAAGACGGGCGCCAGGTCGCGATCATCGATAGCAAGGGAAACATTGCCGCCTACACGGGACCTAAAGCGCCCAACTGGGCAGGCGATCGTCAAGGGAAAACGTGGTCCGCCCAGGGCAACATCCTGGTGGGCTCACAGGTGCCGGAGGCGATGGGAAAGGCGTTTGAGGCAACGGGCGGCGAGTTGGCCGAAAAGCTGTTTGAGGCGCTGAAGGCAGGAGATGATGCCGGAGGCGATTCGCGTGGCAGGCAGTCGGCCTCGATGCTGGTAGTGCGCGAGGGAGGCGGTCGAAATACCAACAACAATCGCACCGTGTACATCAACATCGACGACCATCCGTTTCCAATTCCGGAGCTTCGACACCTATTGGATCTAGATCTTGGTTATTTATATCAGGATAAGGCATTTAAGTACCTGAGTTCGGGCAAGATAAAGGACGCTCGGGACGCCGCCGAAAAAGTAACACATTACATGCCAGGACGCCCGGAAGCGCATCTGACATTTGGGCTGCTGAGCTACCTGGCGGACGATAAAAGTGCGGCGTTGACCGCCTTAAACCGAGCGGCGCAACGGGATCCGGATTTTCGAAAACACTTTGACACGGCAACCCACGCGCGGCCGGCATACAAGCCGATCCTTGGTGACAAAGAATTCCTGCGCGAGTTATTTCCGGAAAGCCGTTAGACTACGCCTGGCTCGTACACCCGGCGTGCCCGCAAGCGCACATCACCTCCAGCGTATCGCCCGCGCCCTCGCAGTAAGCTCCGCAAAATTTGCTGCCTTCGCGAGCATCGCACTCGCATCCGGGACGAGCACACTTCTTTGTTTCTTGATTTGCCATTTTATGCCTCCACTATCATTAGACAACGCAGGGGTTTTGTAGTAACAGTCCATCTTCGGTTCCAGTCTACAAATGGATGGCAAGAGGCGGTCGACGCGCAATGTCCCGGATCGCGTTTCGGAGGTCCGGGCGCGAAGTGCGCGGTTGCCCCGACGAGCATGACCTTTGCAAGGGCGCCGATCCTGAACTCGGGAACGAAGATCGCGATTCTGGCGGAGCAAGGAGCCTTGCACGCCTGCTTGGGACGAAACCTTCGGAAGTTGCGATGGAGCGTGCGATATACTGCTGATTGTGGGTGCCAGCCAGCAAACATTGGAAGCTTTGCTGCCGTTACCAAAGCGCAATGACAGCTGCGGTTTTCTGACGAAGGCGCAGGCTGGCCCGCGGGACTGGTGGAAGCCGATGGTGAAGCGCGGCGCCGCAATATCGATGCCCATGAAGCCGCAGTTGTGGCGCGGGAAGTGGGCAAGCGGCTCTCGAGCAATGCCAAGGTGAATTGCGACTCCGGAACGACCGCGACGTGGTTTGCCCGCCAGATCCCGGTGAAGCGCGGACAACTACATACCCTGTCTGGCAATCTGGCAACGATGTCGTGCGGCGCCACTGGATTGAGGATTCGTGTAAAGCGCGCCGGGTGGGGTGGGCTTCAGGGTGGCCTCTTCAGCTCGTGATCAGCACAATCGGCCACTCGACCCATCCGATCGAGGAGTTTATCGTCATCCTGAAGGCGCATTCCGTCCAGCAGTTGATCGACATTCGAACGGTGCCGCGCTCCCGGAAGAATCCGCAGTTCAATCGTGAGACCCTGCCGGTGAGTCTTGAGGGTGAAAGCATTGCGTACGAGCACCTGCCGGGTTTGGGTGGGCTCCGGCGGCCTCGTCCGGATTCCATCAACACTGCCTGGCGCAACGCTTCGTTCCGCGGTTACGCCGATTACATGCAGACGCCCGAGTTTGCAGCCAACATCGATCGCCTGATAGAGCTGGCGCACCGACAAGGGACGGCGATTATGTGCGCGGAGGCGGTGCAGTGGCGTTGTCACCGGTCACTGGTCGCCGATGCGTTAGTGGCGAGGGGGATTCCAGTGCAGCACATTCACAGTGCGAAGCGAGCCCAACCGCATCACCTGACTTCGTTCGCGCGGTTGCAGGGGACCCGGATTGTTTATGCGGAGGACGGACCACTGACAGGCTGCTCCGGGATTGACCGGCCCAGCCCCGACACGCTAGGATAGGAGTGCGGGGTGGAGCAGTCTGGTAGCTCGTTGGGCTCATAACCCAAAGGTCGGAGGTTCAAATCCTTCCCCCGCAACCAACCTCGATCCTCTTCCGGATCTCTCAAAATAAAACTCTTAGCCCTTAATTCGTACGATCCTTGCGGGTCTTGTGATTGGGCGTTTCGCCAGTTTTTGCTACCAAACTGCTATCAAACGCTTTTTTTCTCCCCGCGAGCATGGCCTTCTGGAACTTGGCAGCCGCCTCTTCCCTGGCCTGCGGAAAAAGATGACCGTAGGTATCGAAGGTGACCTGGACGCTGGAGTGGCCGAGTTGATCGCAGATGTACTTCGGGCTCTCCCCTTGCGCGATCAGCATGGAGGCGAAGAAGTGACGCAGGTCGTGGAACCGTGCTTCCGCCATTTGGGCGCGCTTCGCCACCGGAGAAAATACATAGGCGTTGAAATAATCCGGGTCGAGGAAGCCGGCATCCGAGTTCGAGAATATGAATGCCTCTTCGCCCGGGCGGGTTTGCCGCCGCGCAGACAGCATTTGAGAATGGTTTCCGGTAACGCCACCCGGCGCACCGATTTCGGAGACTTCGGCGGGCCAATAACCCACTCCCATTTGTGCACACCATCCTGTGCCGGGTGTTTCAAAACCGCCTTGGTGATCGACACCTCGCGATTGAACCAATCGACGTCCTGACATTGCAGCGCCAGAATCTCATTGCGCCGCAAACCTGTGAATGCATCCATGTATACGAGGCCGTAGCTGAGCTCCGCGATTTCCGCGGCGGCATCGATCAGTTGCCAAACCTTCTCTAGCGACAGCGGGACAATTAATTTTGAAATTCCATGGCAGTTCCACGCCCCGTGCCGGTCGCTACGGATAAAGCCGCATTTGAGCGCACTCGCGCCTTTTTTTCCAACCAGCATCACGCGCAAGAGGGTTCGGGCGAGGCGAGATTGAGCCAGGGCCTTTGTCGCGAAGCCATCTCCCATTTTTGTTTACCGGAGTCCATCCGGTACTTGATTGAGTAACGTTCGCGCGCCTGCTCTCGCGCGATCTGGGCCTCGACTACTTCGAGGAACATGTCCTGATCGGAGAGCCGCCGCGGTTGCATGCCCGTGGCAGCCAGAGTGGCTTCGGCTACGGCCATAAGGCTCTCAAACTCCGACAAGAGGTCTTCGTGCTCCCGGAGTGTTCGCTGGATGCATTTGCCGGCCGAAAGGCTCCTGCAAACGGCGTTGCAGGTGTTGGCCATCTTTCGCCCGCGATCGCCAAGGGTGTAGCTGCTCCCGGTCGAGCGCCTGCAGGCCGGGGTTTTCTATTTCTGTTCCCGCACGTAACGCTCGGGAAGGTCTCCTTGTCCTTCGGAGATTTCATACCGCACCTGCAGCCGCATGGATCTTTCGGGAGCCGAGCGGATCAACGCCTCGAGACTCTCCTTAGTGCGATTGCGGGTCTCGTCAGAGCGGAAAAAGGTATTCAATCCCGCCGCTTGGTAACCGGCCACAAACGCTCCATTGGTCCTCACCATGACATGGTCAAGGTAATCGCGGAAGGGCACCAGTTCGCACAAAGCTGGCTGGCCAGGGAACTCTCATGCTGGATCATCGTCAATGGCATTAGAATCGGGTCTCCCTTCAAATACTCGACGCGCTGCCGGGCATCCCGATCGAGAGCGCAGTAGACATTCGGCTTCATCAGATAATTCAGGAGATCGCGCAGATATCCCCGCGGCTTGCCGTACTTGAACAGAATCAGCGCCGGAATGGTAAGCACGGGTACCACGTACTGCAGGCACACGTTCATCGGGATACCGAACATCTCGCGATGAAGGAAACGGCCGAACATGTTCATCACAACCGCCATCCCGAGGATTACGAACAAGTCTTCAAACTCCAGATACAAAAACGTCACCTTTGTCGCCAAGTTGCGGGGAACAGCAGTTGATATCAGAGCCATATTCAATTCCTCCGCCCTTCAACAACAACGCTTGCACGAAGCGGGTTTGCAAGATTGGTACGGAACCGGCATTCTGTATTTCGGCAACAGTTGTGGCGATCGCAGCCATGGCAGTGCACGTCATCTCAGTTCGCATAAGACCTTTCTCTCTTTCAACTCACTCCACCCACGCCCTTGCTCACGAAAAACTCGGCTAGGCGAAGCAGGCCGGAAATCATCAGACACAGAATCGCCCCGGAGAAATGACGGGTAAGGTCCAGTTGCCCATGATGCGGGCGGACATCCAGCAGCCCGCCGAATTTCAGCGCACCCATCGTGACGTGCATGCCCGCATAAACGGGCAGGATCACGTTGGCAAACCAGTTCACCATTTGCAACAGCGCGTTCCAAACAAGGTCCGGATTGTTATAGCCGAGCTGGCCTGTAAATTTCTCAAAGGTCCGTAACAGACCGGAAACCATCAGGCAAAGCAAACCTTCATAGGCCCAGTTGGAGAAGAGGTGGTGGTGGCCGCGCGCAAACTGAATCACGGCGAATGCGAAGCACAATGCCCCGAGCGTCGGCATGATGACGTTCCCTGCCCAATTTGTGAGGTTCAGGATACCGTTATAGAGAGACATTCACCTGCGCTCCTACATCATCTTGGTGACGAGCTTCCAGATCGCCGACACCGTTAACAGCCCGAGCTTCGCGCCAACGAGCGGCATGATCGGTCGCCGGGTCGCGAAATTCCAAACAGCCCCCACGATCGCGAGTCCAGCTGCGATCGGGCATATGGTGCCTGCGGCGTAGTCGCAAGCCGGCTCACAACGAGTTCTGGACGAAGTTGGCGAGGTCACTTTGCAACTTCGCTATCCATCCAGTGCCAATGCCCCCGCCCGGAAGGTACGCCGGAACGCCAAAAGAGGGGAACCAGCCCAACAGTCCCGGCAGTGTGATAAACACACTGGCCCAGAACATCCACTTCGAGAAATTGCCGCCGATTATTGCGGTCGGCCCGCCGCTTTGCCGCAAGCCGAGTCCAGGCAACACCAAGCAAATCACTGCCGCCGGCGTCGCAAGCAGCAGCAGGAGCCGAATGAAAGCGCTGGACAAGTTGAGGAGGGCGCCATGGCAATAAACTGCCGAAGTGCGCTGCTCGTCCTGTAATGCCAACAGCGCAATCGCAGTGGCATCAGCATGAGGACGAAGCGGAACTCCGTAACCACGCTGTTCCCTTCGTTCCAGCCGCCACCCGGGCAGGCGCGGTCAAGAATCATTTCTACTCCCAGCCGGAGCGGCATCTTCGACGCTTCGGATGGATTCCATACCGTAAACTGCTTGAGCCCTATGACACTGAACCCGGTGGGAATAATCCAGCTAGTGGCGCCCGGCACCCGGGCCAGCCAGCTCTGCGCACCCGCGAGGACCGGCGCAAGTTCTTGGCAACCTGCGAGCGAATCCATGGTTCGAGTTCCTCCGTGTTCGTGGATGGTGATCCAGCGAGCATCCGGCAACTCGACGGCTGCCGGGCAGTGAGACATGCGGGCTAAGCGGCGGGCTAAGCGGCATTCAATATGAAGGTATGATCGCATGGTTCGATGACTTGGCGAGACGTGATAGCCTCGAAAGATCTTGAAACGAACACTGTTGGTTCTGATCGCCGCGGCAGTCTGCGCGTTCGCTGAGAAAGTCGAGCTCCTGCGAGATGAATTCGGCGTCGCTCATATTTTTGGAAGCACACCCGCCGGCGCAGCTTACGCGTCCGGGTACGCTCAGGCGCAAGACCGCCTCGAAGAGTTGATGCGCAACTACCGCAAAGCGGAAGGCACTATGTCCGAAGCCTTCGGCCCTGAATGGTATAGGCATGACGTTCTACAGCGCATGTGGGGCCACCGCCGCGTCGCCGAAGAGCATTACAAAGAGCTGAATGCGAATATGCGCGCGATCGTCGAAGGTTATTGCGCGGGCGTGAATCGCTATATCTCGGAACATCCGAACGAGCTGCCATCCTGGGGGTTCAAAATTCAGCCATGGCAGGTGATCGCCTACAGCCGCTTTACAATCTGGAGCTGGCATCAGGGCGATGCGGCCGCGGACCTGAAGCGAGGCGGTATCGAACCGGACCCTATCCCGTACCTCGGCTCGAACCAGATGTTGATTGCGCCCAGCCGTACTGCCGCGCATGCGCCTATCGCCATCATTGATCCGCATCTGAGCTGGTACGGGGAAACGCGTTATTACGAAATGCGGGTCTATGGAGGCGATCTGGCTTATTCCGGCGGTACTCGGCTAGGTCTTCCCTTTCCGACGCTGGGCCACAGCCGCTTTGTCTCGATCGCGATGACAACCGGCGGCCCCGATACCGGTGACACATTTCAAGAAGAGATCGCCGCCGGAAAGTACAAGTTCAAAGGGGAGTGGAAGCCGCTCAAACTGGTTCACGAAAAGATCGGCGTGAAAGAAGGCGATCGCGTGGACTGGAAAGATCTGACCATCGAGTACACTCACCACGGCCCGATCTGGGCGCACAAGGATGGGAAAGCGTATTCGATGGCGACCCCGTACTCCACCGAGTTCCGCCTTCTTGAGCAAGCGTGGGCGATGACTACCGCTCAAAATCTCACGGAGATGAAGAAGGCTCTCGAGATGAGGCAGTACATGGCGCAGAACATCATGGTTGGAACGGTGGACGGCGATATCTTCTACCTTCGGAATGGGCGCGTGCCAATACGGCCCAAGGGTTGTGATCCTTCGAAGCCACAGCCGGGTACCGGCGAGTGCGAGTGGACCGGCATTCACCCGGTTGAAGATCTTGTGCAGATCACGAACCCGCCGCAGGGCTATATGCAAAACTGCAACGTATCGCCTTTCGCCATGATGAAAGATTCTCCGCTCATTCCGGAGAAATGGGCGATGCATCCTTACATCTACAATGCGGGCCGCACGCCTCCGCACCAACGCGCCGCGATGATGGTGGAACTGCTGGCTGCCGCCCGCAATACGACGTTGGAGGATGCGGTGGGCCTTGCTTTTTCGGCCCAGGTTTACCAGGCCGAACTCTGGCAAGACCGCGTACGGAAGGCTGACTCGGATGGAGCCTTCGCGAAAATGATCGTCGGCTGGAACCGCCGTAGCGACGCCGATTCACGAGCGGCGCTGGCCTACTATCTTTTTAAAATGGCCTTAGGCGGCGAAGACAGCGCGGCGGTTGAGCCTCGCGCCAGCTTGACGGACGAGCAGATCCGAGGCGCGCTCGCCGCGGCCGAAAAACGTCTGAAGTCCGAGTTTGCGCCCGATGCCGTGTATGGGACCTATTTTCGAGTAGGCCGCGAGGGCGCGGGCCGGACTTTCCCGGTGGGCGGCGGGACCCTCCGTGAGGCCGGCATGGCAACCCCTCGCGCGATCGGATTCAAGAAGATCGGCAATCTAATGGTTGGACAAGGCGGACAAACGTCCACGCAGATCGTCTTGTTGAAGAAGCCGATCCCCGAATCGTTCATGATTATCCCGCTGGGCCAAAGCGATCATAGAGATTCGCCTCACTTTGACGATCAGGCGGAAAAGCTATTCAGCAAATCGAAGGCGAAGCCGACCTTCTTCATGAACCGGAAAGAGTTGGAGAAGCATGTGACGGAGAGGAAGGAGCTGGTGTTTTAGATGTGGCGGAGGAAGAGGGATTCGCTCGACCCTAACCCACTGATTCTGCGTAACTTGCTGATTTTACAATTTGCATGATTTGCAAGATTGGCATCAAATAGACGACTTTGGCTGCTTTGACATGCAAACTCGCCACAGAAGTTTCATCATCGGACGCGAGAGCGCCGTTCACCAAAACCGAGAGCCGAAATGGCGTGACGCTCGTGAACACCAATCCGTTAGATAAAAGTCATGGGGAAGACATTCGAAGCCGTCTACGAGAATGGCGCGTTGCGGCCACTCGAATCGCTGGCGATTTCAAATATGCAGCATGTGCTGGTGACGATCTCCGATGTTCCTGCGACAGCCGCCGACGTGGCCGGTTATTTCGAGCCTGAAGAATGGGAAGCGGCAAAACACGACGATATCGGCCTTGACGACGTTCGACGGGCTCTGGATCGATTCCGGGCTCGCTTGCCGACACAGTGATCGCTTCGCGAGAAGAACGCTGAGTGGCAGGCTACTTCCTCGACACCAGTGCGCTGGCAAAGCTCTACCATCAGGAACCCGGCTCGGATTATGTTGAACAGATCCTGAATCAAGGGGCTCGACTGGCCAGCCTGCCCCTGCGATGCCGCTTTCGGTGATTAGGCAGTCCGTCGGTTGCTAACGGACGAGAAAGGCCTTGCGCTGAATGACAATATTGGTCTATTTAATCACGTAAATGGACTGGACGTCGGCACAACAGGCGAAAGCCCAATCCCTTTCATGGGGTTGGCTCCAGGTTCGGTCGGACTGTTCCAAATCAATTTCCTGCTTCCTCAAAACGTGCGCTCCGGAAATGTAGTGGTGAGGCTAGTCAGGCATATGTGCACTCTCGGCAGCATTTTTAGCTGTGACCGTCCGAAACCCCAGCAATTTCACTACAGCCAACCCGTACTGCTTCCAGTGAAATAAAACTCTTGGATTACTCTTGTGACTCGCGGAGGTGTGCGGCCCCTAATGGCGTCCTCGGGCCAGGCCCAAGGCACGAATGCGCTTGTGCAGATTCTTCCGTTCCATGCCTAAAACGCGCGCGGCGCGGGTACAACGACCCGCAGCGCTAAGTTCGACAACGCTTGCTCAAATAGGTGTAGCCTATTTTCGTGAGCAAAGAAGAAGCCGCCGAGGTGCTCTCGGTCAACGGCCGCGAAGTCCGCGTGACGCACCCCGGCAAGCTATATTTTACGAAGCAGACAGAGGTCTCGAAACTGGATCTCGTACGCTACTACCTGTCGGTCGCGCCGGGCGCTCTCGCCGGAATCCAGGATCGTCCGATCGTTCTCAAGCGTTTCGTGAACGGCGCCGAGGGCGAGGCATTTTATCAGAAGCGCGCGCCCGCCGAGCGTCCCTCGTGGCTGCGAACCATAACGCTGTCCTTCCCTTCGGGCCGCACTGCCGAAGAGGTCGTCGTCGATGATGCGGCCGGGCTCGCCTGGATCGTCAACTTGGGCTGCATCGAGCTACACCCGCATCCCGTACGCTCCGGCGATCTCGAGCACCCGGACGAGTTGCGGGTCGATCTCGATCCCGGCCCGGGCGTCAGTTGGGCGGACGTGCGCCGTGTCGCCCTGGAGGTGAAGTTGCTCCTCGAAGAACTCGGGCTTCAGGGATGGCCCAAAACCAGCGGCTCACGGGGGATGCACGTGAATGCGCGCATCCAACCGCGCTGGACGTTCGGAGAGGTGCGCCGCGCGGCGCTCGCGCTGTCGCGCGCAGTGGAGCGGCGCGTGCCCGCCCTGGCCAGCTCGAAATGGTGGAAGGAGGAGCGTCACGGCGTGTTCCTCGACTACAACCAGAACGCGAAGGATCGAACGACGTGCTCTGCGTACTCGGTGCGCCCGCTCTCCGACGCTCGT
The DNA here is from genome assembly GCA_051000095.1 of Bryobacteraceae bacterium. Classification (GTDB taxonomy): domain Bacteria; phylum Acidobacteriota; class Terriglobia; order Bryobacterales; family Bryobacteraceae; genus JBBSHP01. The sequence goes on from JBPCOQ010000039.1 coordinate 38,260, forward strand.
GTGAGCGCGCCGCTTCACTGGCATGAGGTCCCCGGCTGCGAGCCGGCCGACTTTACCATACTCACGATTCCGAAGCGCTTCGCCGAAATCGGGGATCCGCACGCCGGCATGGACGACGCGCCAGGTTCACTCGAAAAATTGCTCGAGCTCGCGGCAAAGGACGAAGCCGCGGGCCTCGGTGACGCGCCATGGCCGCCGCACTTTCGCAAGATGGAAGGTGAAGCGCCGCGGGTGGCCCCTTCGCGCGCCAAGCCCGCGGTTAAGAAGGTCCGGACGAAGATGCCACTCGTCGTGATCGCGAACTCTCCCAACAAAAACGCCGCGCTGGCGGGTCTGGAAAGATGGAAAAGCAAACACGCTGAGGTGGCCAGACTGCTCGCCGAGGATGATGTGTTGGTTGACTCCATGCGAGGCAAGTCATCCACCTGGACCCGCATTCGAGTGAACCTGCGTCATGTTCCCGAAACGCAACGGCCGCCGCAGGAAACTCCGGACCCGGATGACGATCCGACGCGGGAATGGCGGACGAAGCGGTCCGCGAAGCGCTCCTCGAACGAGGATGCGTGAGCACGTCCCGCGAGCTTCAGCGGCCGCTCTTGAAAATCGCCATCAGCTCTTGTGGCGGAACCACTTCGAGCTGGGCATAGGTGCAGTCCCTCGGCTTCTTGTCAATGCGCCACCTTCGAAACTGCGCCATGTGACGGAAGCGGGTGCCTTGCATGTGTTCGTAAGCGACTTCGACCACCAGCGCGGGTCGCAACGGCTCCCACGACAGGTCCTTGCCGTGACTCCAGCGGCTCTGGCCACCCGGCATGCGATGTTCACCTTCACCGCTTGCGGCGCCATGCTCGGCCCGGAGCTTCCAAGGGTGAGCAGCGAGTGCGTCGTGGCGATAGGGCGCGAGGTATTCCGCAAGCTCCAGGCGCTTTCCTTGCGTGAAGCTCGCGCAGACGCCGACATGCTGCAGCGCGCCCGAATCGTCAAAAAGGCCGAGCAGCAGCGAGCCGACAAGCGTGCGCTCGCCTTTTTTGTGCCATCGAAAACCGCCCACGACGCAGTCGCAATCGCGCTCGTGCTTGACCTTGAGCATCACGCGCTTGTCAGGCTGGTAGGCGCCTGAAATGGGCTTGGCGATGACCCCGTCGAGACCTGCGCCTTCGAAGCGGCGAAACCAATCCGACGCGACGCTCGATTCGTAGGTTGCCGGCGTGAGATGGATCGGCGGCGCCGCGGAGGAAAGCAACGACTCAAGCTCTTGGCGGCGGCTTTGGAACGGTTCATCCCGTAGATCCCGGCTCCCTTCGCAAAGCAGATCGAAAAACACGATCGATGCCGGGATTTCGTGGGACAGAAGTTTCACTCTCGACGCGGCGGGATGAATGCGGAGCTGAAGTGCCTCAAAATCGAGCCCGCTATCTTTTGCAACGACAATCTCGCCGTCGAGCACGCAGCGCGCGGGCAATTCCGACCGTAACGGCTCGAGCAGCTCCGGAAAGTAACGGTTCAGTGATTTTTCGTCGCGGCTCTGGATCAGGATCTCGTCCCGGTCGCGGAAGACCAATGCGCGGAACCCGTCCCACTTCGGCTCGAAAATCCAAGCTCCGCCCACCGGCAATTCGCCAACTCGCTTGGCGAGCATCGGCAAGATCGGCGGGTTGACGGGAAGATCCACGCCTCATCTTATACCTGCGTGGCATCACTTCCGGGAGCATTGGTGGTTTCCGCTCAAACATTCAGCGATTACTCGACTTTTATGCCGAGTCGTCCTCGGGTCTTTGGGGCAATCCGCACCAGTCTACGTGGGGGAATCCGGGTCAACATGAACACCGTTCCTGGATGGGTCCGGCCAGCCGGCCCAGTGGGAATGTGGGAATCGCGCAAGCGATAAAATTGGGATGCCGAATGAGCACATTTCGAATCGCACTCGCCAACATCCAATTCCCGGCGACTCCCGAGGAGTCGATCGCCTTGGCCGAACACGCCGTCGGTCAAGCGTCTATCGAGCGCGCCGGCCTCATCTGCTTTCCGGAATGCTTCATTCCCGGCTACCGGGGCATGGGGAAGCTAGTGCCGCCCCCCGATCCGGTATTTCTCGAACGCGCGTGGTCCGTCATTGCAGCGGCCGCCGCGAAGGCAAATCTCGCGGTCGTTCTGGGCACCGAACGCGTCGTCGATAGTGCGCTCTTGATCACGGCCCTGGTCATCAATCGAGATGGAACGATCGCCGGCTTCCAAGACAAAGTCCAGCTCGACCCCACCGAGGAAGGTACCTATTCGCCCGGCTGTGGGAGGCGCGTTTTTCAGACCGGCCCGCTAACGTTCGGCGTCGCCATTTGCCATGAAGGGTGGCGCTATCCGGAAACGGTCCGCTGGGCCGTCCGGCACGGCGCGCACATCGTATTCCACCCTCATTTCCACGAAGCCGAGCCCGGCGGTTACCGGCCATCGAGTTTCGCCGATCCCGCCAACTCATTCCACGAGAAAGCAGCCTTGTGCCGCGCCGCCGAGAACACCTGCTATTTCGCGACTGTAAACTGTGCAAGCGCTGGGTCGCCTACCACTTCGGCGGTGGTGCGGCCCGACGGGACGCTGCTCTGCCACCAGCCCTACGGCGAGCGAGGGTTGCTCATCGCGGACATTGACACTACTGCGGCCACAGGCCTCCTCGCGGCGCGCTGCCAATCTGTCTAGGAGTTGCGCGAGACGGATTCCCCGTGAAATATCCGGAGGACTCTGCGGCTCGTTCAGCGCCGATAGGGCACTGAAGCCGAGCCAGAAGACTGGAATCACGATGGCCAAGACCGACTTCCAGTCCGTGGACGAGTACGGGCGCGTCCTCGCGGCGTTCAAGGACGAGCTCGCACCGTACGAGGTCAGCAATGGCATAATCCGCTTCCCGCTCTCCCCCGCGCCATGGCGTATTGGGCTTGTGGAGCTAATGGCTGCGGCAGTCGCCGCTCTGTTAACTTGAAGTGCCTTCCGCCGGGATCACACGCGCTTGCGAGCCTTTGGCCGATTTGCGAACGCCGCCGGAAAAGTCGTATTCCGCCCTCATCTCAACCGTGCCCGCCTCCACGAACGTCACGCCGTGTTTGAGCCAATTCGCTGCTTTTTTTCCGGGTATCCCATTCAAAGCCGATCCCGTCCGTCTCCTCTCGAGTTTATCGGAACGGCATCTCGTACAAGTGGGCGGTCCACAAACGGCCTTCCATGAAGTTGGGCGGATCAGGAACAGTTAATGCTGCCCGCGAGCCAGGCCCAAGGCCCGAATGCGCTTGTGCAGATTCGTCCGCTCCCTGCCCAATACCCGCGCCGCGGCCGAGACGTTCCAGTTTGTCTCTTCGAGCGCGCGTAGGATGTGATCGCGCTCGGCGGAGTTGCGCGTCTCGCGGAGGTTCGATTTTGGACCGGCGTCGCGGGCCAG
>JBPCOQ010000084.1:0-6499 GCA_051000095.1 Bryobacteraceae bacterium
ACCCGGGCAGGTTTCGAATACATTCTCGACAAACACGTCTGCTCCGCAAGGAAAACTTGCCCGTCTTTGAGTAGCCGTTCTGTGCCGCCTCATCAACTCAGACATAGCTGCGCCCTCAGGATGCTCCAAGCTACTCGGGACATCCGCAAGGTAGCGCTGTGGCTCGGCCACGCTGATATCCGCACGACCGAAATCTATCCGCGGGTGGATCCATCGGAGAAATTGGAGGCTGTCGAGGCGGCAGTGCCACTGGGCCTGCGTCGCGGGCGATTCAAAGCGCCCGACGCGTTGATCACTTCACTCTTCGAGCCGGGATAATGCGGAGTTCCACATCACTGATATGCAGGCCACACCGCCGCTTCGGCGCTGTGGCTTTGCATAATCGCGCGTTCCGCATTATCCGCGAGAGTGCCGAACACATGAAAAATTAGCTTCCCTCCGCTGGTTGTCGTATCCATGCTTTCCCGCAAGCTCTGAAAGCCGACTTTGCGGGTGGCGAGTCCATTTACCGTTTCGATGAGATGCTTGAGCGAACGGCCGAGCCGGTCCAGTTTCCACACGACCAGCGTGTCTCCGTCACGCGCATACTCGATGGCTTCGGCCAGACCTTTGCGAGAATCGACGGCGCCGCTAGCGACATCACGAAAGATCTTTTCGCAGCCGGCCTTCTGGAGAGCGTCTTCCTGCAAGTCAGGATTCTGGTCCGCTGTAGAAACCCGTGCATAGCCGATTCGCATAGCTACCTCCTGTCTCAGAACCCAGCCTGGACCAGTGGTTTTGAGATGTTGATTTCGAGGCAAGTATTGCAACAGCTTTTATGCCGGTTTGCAAGCCTGGTGCGATTGCCTGCCGGCAGTCTCGAAAACGGACGTTTTTGAGACTCTCGAACTGGATTTATTTTCAGGCTGCCGCGTGGCCTTCTTCAGCACGGCCAGACGGTCGCGCTCCGCTTGCGTCATCAGTAGTTGTCCTTCGTCCACCTTCCTACTTTCGGAAGGCTGTCAAGAGGACACTTCACTTTGCTTAATAGGACATTACTACTTTGCTGTGACAGTAAATATCCAACTGGGTCGATTCTTTACTGGAACGAGGGCGATAGTGGGCCTGTTTCGTGCCCGGGAATGCGACGGGGTTTGCGACCGTGAAGCGGCCTCCGATTGACGTTCAGTTTTCGTCGGCGATAAACGGAATCGGAGCGCATTTCCTTGTGTGTATGCGACTTCTCACGAACTTAGACAGCGAAGCTGCCGGGATTTGTCCCAATAATGCTCTGTTACTTCCGCCACTTCGCCCACATCGCCGGGTCCGAAAGCATCTTGATGAATACCCCGCCCACTACGCTCCGGGCTTGAAATCCGCGCTGCTTGCCATCGGTCGTCCAATACCAATCGGTGAGCGGAACTCGCGTCGGTGTTTCGTTCATCCATTTAAATGCCGGCGCAATCAGAGCCTGAAAATCCGCTGGATTATCGGCTAGCGTGGCGGTCCAAACCAGCCAGTCGAGCTTTGTATAACCGGGGTGAGCCGGACGCGCGATCCCCAGGGGTTCGCCGCGTCCGCCGCAATCATGATTAGTTCGCCGTCCACTACCAGAATCTCCGCATCGACATGCTTCCAGGTATAGGTTCCGGTATACTTCGACCACGCCGGGTCCGCAACCGGAGCCGGCTTCGGCCGCGCGGTCGCCTTCGCAATGGCAGGTCCGGCAATACTGAGAGCCTGATTCACATAATAGGTGGGCTCTGAATCGTATCCATTGGTCAGCACAATCACTCCGAACTTCTCCGCTGGTACCCACTCGATCAGGCTCTTGTAGCCCGGGGCGGCACCGTCCTTGGCCACGCGCACTTGCTGCCCAACGTGGTGGACACTGAAGCCGAGGCCCTGCCCGCTTTCCCAATCCGGGCGCAGCCACTGAAGCTGTATTGCTGTCTAAGGGACTACACAGCGGTGCTCAACTTGGTTGCGCCATACTAGAACGTGTATTTCAGCGCGAACTGCAGGTTCCTAGCTCCTTGCGATGTATTCACCACTCCAGTCTGTGCACTCGAGCTGTACGGGAATGAAACCACGTCGATCGAGTAGCCCTGCACGACGAAGATGGGCGAATTGAACGAATTGATCGCCTCAGCGCGTAATTCCACGTTCTGGCGTTCCGTAATCGGGAATCTCTTCGACAGGCTGAAATCCACCTGCTTCAAGCCAGGACCGCGCTCTGTGCTCACGCCGCAGTTGCCGAATTTGCCGGGTGCCGGGTTGGCCATGGTCGTCGGGTCGAACCAGATATAACCACCGCCTCCGTAATTTTGGTAGGGCGTTTGGCGCGAAGGAGTGACGCAATCCGGACGCGGCTGGAAGGAGCCCGTCCCGGGATCGCCGGCCCAATCCAACATCGAGATCGGGAACCCGCCATGCACTGTGAAAATCGTGTTGGCTTGCCAGTCCCCTAACACCGCGTTCACAAATTTATTCGTATCTTTACCGAACGCGCGGTTGTGCCCGAAGGGCAGTTCATAGCTCACGTATCCATTAAATACGTGCGTCACATCGTGATCACAGAATCCGTAATCCTGGTTGATGTTATAGACGTTTTGCTGGAAGGAAACGTCGGCACTGGCCTGGCTGGCAGTCGCATCGCCGTATCTGCCGTAGTAACCCTGGTTGTTGGTAAGACATTTCGACCATGTGTAGTTTGCGAGGAACTGCAACCCTTTGCTAAAGCGCCGCTGAAAGCTGAGTTGGAGCGCATCATAGTTTTGCCTGCCGATGGACTCGTTCAGCCGGACCTGCCCTGTTCCCGCATTCTTGAGGGCCGGATTTCCAGACAAGTACGGGCCGGGAACCGTGGTTCCATTCGGCAAAAGAACGGCCTGGCCCGCGCTCAAGATGGCTGCGAGGTGATCGGTGTGTTGTCCCACATAAGCCGCCTGCACGGTGGTCGAATTTCCGAACTGATGCTGCACTGAAAGATTCCATTGATTGGAAACCGCCGGCCGGTAGTTGGGATCCGTCATGTGGATTCGCACGCCTGCAAAGCAGGATGCTGGTACGGAAGCGATGGTGCTGACATTGCACGGCGTACCGCCCGTGCCAGCGCCCAGCGCCGCGAAACCCTGGTCGAGAGTGATCTGCCCTGCGGGAATCGCTCCATTCGTCCCGGCGTTGAATTGACCCACCAGATCGATATTCCAAGGCGCGTTGGTCGCGAGCCGGTTGTACTCGCCAGTGCCCTCCTGGAAGCTGGATCGCGTGAATGCCGCGCGAACCACGGTGTTGTCCCAAGGATTCCAGGCCAGCCCGATGCGCGGCAGGAAATTCGCGATCCCGTTGTACTGGTTGTACAGGGCGCGGCTGTTTCCATTCTGTCCGGCCAGTTGGATCTGTCCGGAGATTTCGCCGAAGTTCGTCATCCGATCGTGCACTTCGTAGATCGGAGTAAAGACCTGCCACCGGAGACCCAAGTTGAGCGTAAGCCGGCGGCTGATACGCCAGTCATCCTGGAAAAATGCCCCATACGCGCTGTTCCGCTGCCCCACGGTGCCGGCAAAGCCTTGGCCGTAAGCGATGTAAGACGGAAGTCCCAGCAGGAAATCGGCTTCCGCATTGCCGGTGTATTGGCCGTTGAATAGGATTTGACCGGCCGCGCCATCGTTGCTGGTAGCGGGGACATAGTTATTGCGATACCGCAGGAACTGGAAGCCCGCGCGCATGGTATGCGAGCCGCGAGTGAGGATCGCGGTATCTTCGAACTGAATGGTCGTCTGGTGAAAGATCTCAGGCGCATTCACCGTTCCGAACGCGAACGGACCATTTTGGCCGCCACCAACGGGCGCGCCCGAGAAAGCCAGACCAGGCAGGAAAGGAGTTGGTTGTCCGGGAATCAGTCCAGCCGCGCTGGCCGATCCGGGGCTTTGGACACCGGCTTCCGCCGGATAATAATTGACACCAGCCCGGAACTCATTCACGAGCGCCGGACCGATGGTCCGGGTATAGTCGACAACGCCGTTCCACAGCGGAAATATGTTATTGCCGCTGCCGTTGTACAGCAAAGGTTGGGTGTTGGTGGTCGGATTGGTGACGTACTGTTCCGAGTAGCGTACGAACACATGATCTTTGTCGGTGGGCGACCAATCGACCTTGGCATCGCCTTGATCGCCGTTGATGTAGCTGGCTACGGTGTTCGGCGCATTGTTGGTCAGGCCCGGAAGCGTCGCTTTGGGGAGCACGCCCAGCACCTTTAGCGCTGTCGGGCTCAGTCCCCGGATGCAGGGTGACGAGCCGAACGATTGCCCAGGCCCGCAGATGGCCGCATTTGCGAGATTCGTTGGCAGGGCGACTGTGCTCCCCGGATAGTGGAGTTGCAGGCCGGCGATGTCGGACAGGTTTCCGGTGCGCTCCAGGTCGGAGAATGTATTGATCGTACCGGGCGTCGCGGGAGTGTCGAAGCGCGAGCCTTGGTAATCGACGAAGAAGAACAGCTTGTTCCTCTTGATCGGCCCACCGAAAGTTCCGCCGAATTCATTCCAGCGCAGCTTGGGGGGCGCCTTGCTGACAGCCGGGTCCGCACTGAAATTCCGTGACCACTCATTGGCATTGAAGAAATCGTTGCGGAGGAACTCGAACAGATTGCCATGATATTGATTGGTGCCCGATTTCATGCTGACGCTGATCACGCCGCCTAGAAATTGCCCGAACCCCGCGTTCGGATTGTTGGTAATCACGTTGAACTCCTGGATCGCGTCCACATTGGGCGAATACGCTACATTGTTATCGACGAACTCGTTGTTGTCCATGCCGTCCAGCACGTAGTAATTCGCCTGCTCGCGGTTGCCATTGATATAAGGACGTCCGGAGTTGAACGTAGCTTGGCCGGTGTTAAACGCGGCGGGGCTGGTGGTCACCGCTCCCGGCGTCAACAACGCAAGCTGATTGTAGTTCCGGGTCGCCAGCGGCAGGTTCGCGATCGCCTGCGCTTCCATCACTGTATTCACCTGCGTGGTTTCGGTTTGTAGCAGCGGGGCGGCGCTGGTGACCTCCACGGACTCACTGACCTGCCCGACTCGCATCTGAAAATCGACTCGCGCGGACTGGTTGATATCGAGCTGAAACGCAGACCGCACGCCTGTCTGAAAACCGTTGGCCTCGGCGCGCACTTCGTACCTGCCGATCGGCAGCCGCGGCAGGCTATAGTAGCCCTCGTTATTGGTGCGAGTTGGCCAAGTGGTCCCCCGGTCCATGTCCCGCGCCGTGACGACAGTGTTGGTAAGCGCCGCGCCCGAAGCATCGGTGACTTGCCCGTTGATAGCCGCTGTGACTTCCTGGCTCCAGCCCGCGACCGCAAAGATCAGGCCCAGAAATGAGGCCAGCAGAATTGATGCGAATGTCCGTGTCATTGTGAGACTCCTCCCGCCAACGCCGAAGCGTTGCTTGTTCGCCATCCTGCGCCTGAAGGCGGGCGATGTCTAGTTCAAAACGGTTGCAGGGGCGTTCAAGGGGCGTTCAGTACAGATAGAACGTTAATGAATTCAGAAAGTTAACCGATCTACCAGTAAACCTTCGATTCTTCTTCACAGACCAGAATGATGGGTGGACCGCCGGTGGAAATCTTGGTGGCGTGAGCGACCACGGCCTTGCCGTCTTCCGATTCCGCGCACTTGTTCAGATCGTCCATAGATGAAAAGTGCACCTCCGCAAAGCGGTACGTCGTCACGTTGCCTTGCGGAGAGCCAAGCACTCTGCTGGCGACCAGGCGCGTCATGCCTTTCAGCTTTTCTTCAGCCAGCGGCATGTGCTCATTCTTGTATACGGTCTCGAAGGCCGCTTCATCGAGGGGTCGCGGATAGATCACAACAAGCTTGACACCGGGCATGTCTAGCAGATTAGCACGCAAGTGGCACAGGCATTCCTGCCTGCCCCTGGAGATTGGCCATTTCAAGAGTGGTGTCGGTCAAATGATATCCAGGAAAGCATGGTCAGGCGGCGAGAGTGGAGATGGTGTCGGCGGCTAAGGGCTGATTCGGGGACTTCGTGGCACGGGCGGAAGTGATCGCGAAGTCATCGAAGTCAGCAGGGGGTTGGCTTGGGCGGCGCGAGCGAAGATCTGATCGCGGAGCAGGGAGAGCAGGTCGACCAGCGAAGGGCGATCCGCCGGGCGCCTCCACTTGGGGAGAGGCAGTTTCCAGCAGGTTCATCGGCCCTCCTTGGCAGAAGATCCGGACAGATCGCACAAGCGCTCTCGCCAGTGGCGGTGGAGCGGAAGCAGGAAGATGTACTTGCGCACGCCTTGCGCCTTGCCGCTGCGATCCATGCGGCCGCGGCCCTGCGTCAGACCCACCAGTGTCCAGTTGGCGGCGCGATAACAGCCGCCGTGACAGCGCGTCTGATCGACCAGAGTTTCCAGCAGAACCGGCTGTGCGCCGTAAGCGGCGAACCAGTCGCGCGGCAGTTGGGCCGCTGCCAAGGAGAGGATATGGCTGGCCAGGTTAGGCACTCGAACCCA
>JBPCOQ010000086.1:0-13970 GCA_051000095.1 Bryobacteraceae bacterium
ACGAGATCAGATTTTGCGATCAAAAGGAAGCGCGATGGGCCGGCGCAAGAAGGACGCCGGGCTCATGCCGCACAACAATGCGAAGACGAGATCCTCACAACTGCCGCTTGCGGCTTAGTTCAACGTCGCTCAGAATGGATGCAATTCGCGCGCCGCAATAGAAAAGGCTATAAGTCGTTCAAAATCGTCCGATAAGTTCGTTATGGAACGAGCGGAGCGCGCCAAAATTGTGCCACATCGGGACGCGTGCCAATTTGTTGACGCGGCCACCGATCTCAACTGATTGAAACTGCGCGTAGGCCGTGCTGGTCGTTGAACTGCATTATGCGTTGGCGTGAATGTCATCACGACTGCGCCGCAGTTTGACAGTGTTGCACCACTGATTCCGGATAACCCTGCGGGCCCCGCCAGCGATACCTTTGCCTTTTTGTCGCTGCTGAGTTGGTTGACCGAGGATGTGCTGCCGCCTGCAAAGGCAGAAGCCGCTCCGGGAAGGAAGGACAAGCCGGATACGCCCGACAAGCCGGATAAGCTCGATACTCGTGAGCCTCAGGTGACTCTGGCGATCGAGTTGCCGCCGATGGCGTTTCCGGTGAAGCCGCCGTTGGTGTTGGATAAGGCAACTCCCGCTGCAGCAGTGGCGCCGATTATTGCTGCTCAATCGGAACCACAAACCAACACAGGCTGGAAAGCCTGTGCCACATGGGTTGAGGCGGCTATTACAGCCCAAACTGGACTAGATCAAGCCAACACAGGCTGGAAAGCCAGTGCCACATGGGCAACGCCGTCTGGTACAGTCCAAGCGGTACCAGACCAAAGCAACACAGGCGGGAAAGCCTGTGCCACTCAGCTCGCATTTGCAGCGATTCTAACCGACCGGACCGCGACTATTACCGCTCAAGCGAAACCAGACCAAACCAACACAGGCTGGAAAGCCTGTGCCACTGCGGCAGTGAGAGAGGTACCTCCCGAGCCAACGAAGGCGCCGGTCATTACTGTAGCTCCGGTTGAAATTGGGTCGAATAAGCCGCAAACTCCGGCGAATCCCAGTCCAATCCATTCTGAACCGCCGAAAGGCGAATTGAAAACTGAAATAAATTCTCCGATTCACCCACAACCCACTAGACAAATATCGCTAAAACTGACGGGGACGGAATCCGGGAGCGTAGACGTACGAATCAGCGAGCGTGCCGGTAAGGTTCAGGTCGATGTTCGGACACCGGATGGCCAACTGGCGCGAACTCTTCGAGCGGATCTCGGAGACCTGGTGGGGCGGCTGGACAAACGTGGTTTTGATGCTGAGACCTCGATCCCACAGAATCACTTGGCACTTACGATTAGAAGCCCTGAGCGCCCGGAGAACAACGCAGACCCAGGATCGAAACAATCCCAGGGTCAGGATAGCCCGCACCCTCAGGGTGAGCGCCGGGGCGGACGGCCTAGACACGGGCGGGGACGCGGCTTTGCAGAGGTCATAACAGAACGAAACGAGGAGACACATGTCAACAGCAATTAACCCGATCGGTGTTCTACCAGATCCCAAGGCCGCCACGCCGGCCCAGGCTACTCCCACAAATGGCCTAGCCAATGAAAACACATTTCTCAAGCTCCTGGTCGCTCAACTGAAGAACCAGGACCCGGAGAACCCCCAGGATGGCACTCAATTTGTCGCGCAACTCGCGCAGTTCAGTGGATTGGAACAGTCCATTCAGATGCGGCAGGATCTCGACGCCATCAAGGGCGCGCTCAGCGCCACAACACCCAAACCCTAGGAGAATCGATGTTTAGCTCATTTTCGTCCGCACTCTCGGCTCTCAATGCCGATTCGACCGCGATCGACGTGGTCGGCAACAATCTGGCCAACCTGAACACGACCGGCTACAAGACAAACGTAGTCTCGTTCCACGATCTGGTATCACAATCGCTCGGAGCCGGCCTCGGCGAGACGCAAATCGGGTTTGGAGTCGGGCGGCCCACGACATTCCGCGAGTTTACACAAGGCGCTCTACAGACCACCTCCGGCCCACTCGATGCCGCTATTCAGGGCGATGGATTTTTTATCGTCAAGGGCTCGGACGGGTCCACGCAATACTCGCGCGCCGGGAACTTTCGAGTGGATAAGAATGGGACGCTGATCACCTCAACTGGCCAGCACGTGCAAGGCTGGACGCAAACCAATGGCGTTGTCAATACAAGCGGCGCGGTTGGCGATATCACCGTCCCAACGGGTACAATCAGCGCTCCAGTCGCCAGTACGGGGTTTTCGCTTGACATGAATTTGAATGCCGCTGCTAGTGCCGGGCCGCCGCCGGAGACGTTTTCGACGTCGGTGCAGGTATATGACTCGCTCGGTGAATCCCATGTGATGACAGCGAAATTCACGAAAAATGCCGCGGCCGGCAAATGGGACTACTCAATCACTGTGCCGGACGCCGATCTGAAGGCCGCATTCACCCCGGTGACTGGCAGCCTTACCTTCGATACCCAAGGGAAACTGGCAACCCCCACCGCAACCGACGCAGCGCCCTCAGTCAAGATAGCCGGACTGGCGGACGGCGCCGCGGATCTGACGGTCGCCTGGAACCTGTATAACGGCACGGCGCCTCGGGTGTCGCAGTATGCGCAACCATCCACGGTATCCGCTGTCACGCAAGATGGCTCGGCCGCGGCTCAACTCCTCAAAGTGGGGATTGCCGATGGAGGCAATGTGATCGCGCAGTTCTCGAATGGCCAACAGGTCACAGTGGGTCAGATCGCGATGGCCGCTATTCGCAATCCCGATTCTTTGGTCGCTTCGGGCAATAACAACTATATTGTGAGCGGTAGGACTGCCACTCCGGCGATCGGCCTTCCAGGCACTGGCGGCCGGGGCGACGTAGTGGGCGGGGCCGTGGAAGGATCTACCGTAGATATCGCGCGGGAGTTCACGAACTTAATCGTGCTACAGCGAGGTTATCAAGCCAACGCAAAGATCATTACGACCGTGGACCAGCTTAGTCAAGAGACGATCAATCTCAAGCAGTAGGCACTCCCCGGCGAGCCTTATATGACTCCGCTCGAAGAGATCGCGCACCTGGCCGATGTGCCGGTCGAAGTGGAAGTGGAACTGGGCCGGAAGATCATGACCATCTCCGAAATACTCCGGCTCGAGAGGGACAACGTCATCGGCATGCCGAGATCCGCCGGCGAGAATATCGACATCCTGGTAGGCGGTGCGCTCATTGGCTACGGGGAGATCGTGATTATTGAGGACACGGTGGGTGTCCGGATCACCGATTTCAGTACGGAAGAGTAGAGCGGCGACGCGATGAACACATGGACCTGATCAGGGAGTCGCTCGGCATCACGATCGTTTTCGCGTTATTGTGGGCCGCGCTCTGGCTGCTCAAGAGAAAGGGAGCGATTCACATGGGACCGCCGGTGAAGCGAGGCGGCCGACCGCATTGTGTTGAGGTGATCGATAAGATACGGCTGACTCCGCAGCATTCGGTGCATGTTGTGCAGGTCGGCGATCGGCAGATTGTGCTGGGGGTGCACGCGGGCGGGTTCACGGTGATCGCGTCTACGGACAACCCAGGCACGAATGCCTGTGCTACGGCAGCGGGGAATGATCGATGAAATTGCTCATTCTTGGTTTTGCAAGCGTGTGCTCGCTTGCTGCCCAACCTGCGGGATCTATTTTCGGTGTGTCACTGAATGGGGGCAAGAGCCCGGCTGCCGTGAGCGCGCCTTTGCAGATCGTGCTGCTGATGACGGCACTGACTCTGCTGCCCGCGATGATCATGTCCGTTACGCCCTTTTTGAGAATCGCGGTAGTGCTGCATTTTTTGAGACAGGCGCTCGGTACTCAGGGCACTCCATCCAACCAGGTGTTGATCGGATTGGCGCTGTTCCTGACGATTGTCATCATGCAGCCGGTGGCGACGGATATTTACACAAAAGGCTGGGTCCCCTTGGAAAAAGGAGACATCACAGCCGGTCAGGCGTTTGAAGATGGCTCCAAGCCCCTGAAAGCTTTCCTGGTTCGCTATGTTCGCGAAAAGGACGTGCGGCTGTTTCTCGAAGTCTCACACATACCTCCGCCCGCGCGCCCAGCCGACCTCGGGCTCGCGGTACTGGTGCCGGCCTACGTGCTTTCGGAGCTGAAGACCGGCTTCCAGATCGGCGCGGTGCTGTTCCTTCCGTTCCTGGTGATTGACTTGGTGGTCGCTTCGGTCACTTTGTCCATCGGCATGGTCCAACTGCCGCCCGTGATGCTGTCCGCACCGTTCAAGGTGCTGTTATTCGTGCTGGTGGACGGCTGGAACCTGGTGGTCGGGTCTTTGGTGAAGAGCTTCTACTCTGTATGAACACGAGCCTCGCCATCGAGATCTTCCGGCAGGCCTTATGGACCACGTTCTGGCTGAGCTTGCCACTGCTGGCCATCGGATTTTTCGCCGGGATCGTCATCAGCTTGCTGCAGATTGTCACGTCCATTCAGGACACCAGCTTCGGCGCGGTTCCCCGGCTGGCAGCGTTTTTATTCGGCCTTTTGCTGCTGTTGCCCTGGATGACGACCAAGTTGATCTCGTACACTACGGCACTGTTCGGCGATTTCTCCCGCTATGCACGCTGAACTCATCTTGAGCCTCCCGACGCTGTACGGATTCTTGCTCGTGCTAGCACGCGTATCGGGGGTCATTGTGTTTGTGCCGCTGCCGGGCATGACGAGCACACCCGAGGTCGCGAAAATCGTTCTGGCGCTCGCGCTCACGTTCGCCCTGATCGAGGTCTGGCCCACTCCGAATGCCAATGAAATCTCGTTTGGGTCACTAGCCGGCTCGGTGGCCGCGGAATTCTCATTCGGACTGATGGTGGGAGTGGCGGTCAGTTTCCTGTTCGAGGGTATGCAGTTGGCGGCCCAGATGATAGGGCTGCAGGCGGGCTATTCGTACGCCTCAACGATCGATCCGTCTACGCAAGCGGATTCCGGCATCTTGCAGATTCTCACCCAACTCGCCGCGGGGTTCGTCTTCTTCGCGCTTGGCCTGGATCGCCAGGTCATCCGCGTACTGGCCTATAGCTTAGAGAAAGTACCCGCCGGCAGCTACTTCAGCCGAGCTTCCGTGACGAGCACAATCGTTCAATTGGGATCGGCGGTCTTCCTGACGGGCCTGCGGTTAGCTATGCCGGTCGTCTCACTGTTGCTTTTGATCGACATCTCATTCGCGATCTTTGCAAAAGTACATACGCAGTTGCAGCTTCTCTCATTGTCTTTTGCGGCCAAGATGCTCGCCGGCCTGGCGCTGCTGGCGACGGGGCTGACTGTTTTTCCGCTGGTTGCGCAAAAGGCTGCGAGCCACACCTTTGAGACGCTCTTCAGACTGTTGAGTCGATAGATGTCCGACCAAGGCCAGCGTACCGAAAAACCGACCAAGCGACGCCTCGACAAGGCCCGCAAAGAGGGACGTTTCGCCGTCAGCCGCGAGTTTGTCGCGGCCGTTCAATTCCTGGTGTTCGTGGCACTGCTGATCACCTGGAGCGGTCACTTCCTCAAGGGTAGCCAGGAGTTTGCGCGCCTCTTATTGGTCCAAGCGTTTCATACAGAACTGCACCGGGAGACCGTGGTACGTCTGTATCGCGAAGCCTTGTTCAGCATTTTCGTCCCTTTGTTGGCGACGGGGGCATGTCTGACGGCAATTTCTTTAGGCGCACAACTCGGGACGACGCAACTCGGCTTTGCACTGGAGAAGCTCACACCCGACTTCACCCGGCTGAATCCGATACAGAAACTAAAGGATGTGCCCAAGCAGGGCTTCGCGTCGCTGACCCAAGCGCTGCTGTTAATCCCGGTTTTCGGAGTGGCGATCTATCAGGTGGTATCCGGTAATCTGGCCACGTTCGTCTCCCTCCCTCTGATGTCGCTCGAGCCGGCGCTGCATATCGTCACGAAATCGTTCACCAGCCTGTTGTGGAAGGCGGGGTTCGTGCTGCTTCTGTTGGGCTCGGTTGACCTGTTGCGGCAGCACCGGCGTTATTCGAAAACCATGCGGATGACGAAATACGAGGTGCGCCAGGAGCATAAGGAATCCGACGGCAATCCCCAAATCAAGCAGCGAATCCGTCGGATTCAACGCGATCTGGCGCGGCGCAACATGATGAAGGAAGTTCCCAAAGCGACCGCCGTGATCGTGAATCCGACGCACTTCTCGGTGGCGATCCGCTATGAAATGGAGACAATGGCCGCGCCGAAAGTCATCGCCAAAGGGAAGAACTACCTCGCTCACCGGATTCGCGCGATCGCGACCGAGCATCAGATCCCGATCGTTGAGAACCAACCACTCGCCCAAGCGTTATATAAATCGGCGGATGTCGGGCAGGAGATTCCGCCGGATCTCTATCGTGCTGTAGCCGAGATCCTGGCTTACATTTTCAAGCTGATGAACCCGGGGAGGCGGTAAATGGTAATGTCATGCGCCCCAGCCGGGCGTCGAGATGAGTCTCGACGCGGCACGCACGAGTGTTTCTCTGCCCGGCGGCCGGGCAAAGACCGGAATGAAAACATCAGGGTCTTCGTCCTAAGTGCAACACAGGCAAGAATGCCTGTGCCACTTACAACTCTGATGAACCTGGGGAGACGGTAAATGGCAGCATCGTCCGCAGCGCCTGCTCCGTTGGTGAGCTCGCTACGCGGCGTGGTCAGCGCCGAGATTGGGGTGCCGATCGCAGTACTCGGGATCGTGCTGGCAATGATCATGCCGTTGCCGCCTTTCCTGCTGGATATTCTGATCAGCGCCAATATCACGTTGTCGGTGGTTGTTCTGCTGGTTGCGTTGTACATCACCAAGCCTGTGGAGTTCAGCGTATTTCCTACGACGCTGCTGTTGATGACGCTGTTCCGCCTGGCTCTGAACATTTCATCGTCGCGCTTGATTTTGCTGAACGGCAGTACCGGGACGACGGCCGCGGGCGAGGTGATCCAGGCTTTCGGCGCGTTCGTGGTCGGCGGTAATTACATCATCGGCGTAGTGATCTTCCTTGTGCTGATCGCAATTCAATACGTTGTCATCAATCACGGCGCGGTACGCATTTCCGAGGTAACCGCCCGGTTCACCCTGGATGCCATGCCTGGCAAGCAGATGTCGGTGGACGCAGACCTGAATGCCGGGTTGATTGACGAATCGGAAGCGCGGGCCCGGCGCAAAATGCTGGCGAGCGAAGCCGAATTCTATGGCGCCATGGACGGCGCCTCGCGATTCACACAGCGGGATGCTGTGGCGAGCATTTTGATCACGGCGATCAACATCATCGCCGGCTTTCTGATTGGGGTTCTGCAGCATGGCATGGACTTAAAGCGCGCTATCGAGACCTATACGATACTGACCATCGGCGACGGATTAGTGACCGTCATTCCGGCGCTAATGATTTCCGTCTCGGGAGGTCTGATCGTTACCCGTGCCAGTTCGGATGCCAAATTGGGACAGGATTTCCAAAAACAGGTATTCAGCAATCCGCAACCGTTATTCCTTGCCGCGGGTGTTCTGATCGCGATGGCCGCGTTTCCAGGCTTGCCGAAAATTCCGTTCCAGATCATGGGCGGGGGGCTCGGCGCCATGGCCTGGCGGATCCGCCAAAAAACTGCCCAGGTCGAGAAATCGTCGCAGACGGCTGTTCTACCTGTGAAAGAAAATGTCGAGTCGCTGCTTCGTGTAGAGCCGCTAGCCGTTGAGGTTGGACTAGGACTGGTGAAGCTGGTAGAGGGCGCTCAGAATTCTCCACTGTTGCGCAGGATCTCGAGCATCCGCCGGCAACTTGCCGCCGAGCTGGGTTATATTCTTCCACCCGTGCGAGTTACCGACAATCTGGCATTGAAGGCGCGCGAGTATGTAGTGCTATTGAAAGGCGTCGAGATCGCGCGCTATGAGCTGGTGCATGGCTGCGAGATGGCGATTCATCCCGGCGACAAAGGGCCCGCGGTGGATGGCATACCGACCTTTGAACCAGCCTTTGGTATCCCCGCGATTTGGGTGACCCCGGAGAACGTGGGGAAGGCGCGCGATGCCGGCTACACAATCGTGGATGCGGTCAGCGTGCTCGGGACGCATCTCCCGGAGCTGGTACGACGCCACGCCTACGAGCTCTTCTCGAGGCAGGATACCAAGAAGCTGCTGGATCGTGTTTCAGAAGAGAACGCAAAAGCGATTGAAGACTTGGTCCCGAAATTGCTACCTCTTGCCGCAGTGCAGAAAGTTTTGCAGAACCTGCTGCGGGAGAGAGTGTCGATCCGGGATTCAGTGACGATCCTGGAGGCGCTCGGAGAGGCAGCGGGAGTTACGAAAAACCCGATCCTGCTCACCGAGTATGTTCGTCAGATGGCGCGGCGGCAGGTGGTCAGACCGTATCTGAACACCGGTGGAGAGTTGCCTGCGTATTTTCTCGATCCGTCAATCGAACAGGCAATCGAAGCGGGCGTGGAGCACACCGAAAATACCAGTCATCTCAATTTGGCGCCGCAAAGAGTACGAGACCTGCTCGATCGGATGGCGAAGTGCGCTGGCGCCTCGGACACGCCGATGGTGGTGCTGGCGAGTTCGACCGGGCGCTATTTTCTCCGTCAAATTACAGAGGCATCGGTTCCGAATATGACATTCATCTCGCACAGCGAAATACCTCCCGGTGTGAAGGTTCTCTCGCTCGGGACTGTGAAGTAGGGGTGGATGCAAGAAGGAGTGAGCATGAGATTGAAATCGTACTTCGCTGCCACAGTTGAGTCGGCGATGAAGCTGGCGGGACAAGAGTTAGGTCCGGACGCCATGCTAGTGAACTCGCGCCGGACTGGCACCGAAACCCGGCACTTAGGCGAATACGAGGTGGTCTTCGCGATGGGGGCCGATCAATCGCCCAAGGCTGGAACTATCGAGACGCCGGGGATGGCGTTCCAAAGCGGGCCGGGAACAACCATGCGGGCGCCTGGCCTCGATAAGCTTTCGCACGAGGTAGCGGACCTGAAGCGCCAAATGGAGCGGTTGGCATCGACGCTCTCCCGATCGAGCGCGAGCTACTCCAACCTGACGGCGCACCCCGAGTTGTCGGAAGCATTCGCGCTGCTTACTTCCGCGGAAGTTGACACAAACCTGGCGTACGACATCGTGTCCCGAATCGGCGCCGGACTGAACGACAGGCTGCTCCAGAGCGAGATCCAGAAGCTGATCGCCGTGGAGCCGCGGCTAGGAAGGGAAGGTTCACAAAGGATCATTGTCGCCGTCGTCGGGCCGCCTGGTTCAGGCAAAACCACGTGCCTGGTGAAACTGGCTGCCCGCTACGCGTTGCCGGGTCGAAGGCCGTCGCAGATCTTAAGTATGGATACGTATCGCGTCGCGGCGGCCGAGCAACTCCGGTCGTATGCAGCCATCCTGGGGATTGGCTTTCAAGTGACCGAGACCACAGCCGCGGTCGCGCAAGCAATCGAAGAGCACAGCAGCAAGGAGCTGATTCTGATCGACACGCCAGGTTTTGGCCGGCACGAAATGCAGGAGAGCGTGGATCTGGCGAAGTTCCTGGCCCGCCGCGCGGATATCGACACACACCTGGTAATCCCGGCATCTCTGAAAGCCGCCGACATGCCACGGACCATCGACCGGTACGAGATCTTCCGGCCGGCTAAGCTGCTGTTTACGCGCACCGATGAAACCGAAACATACGGGTCGATTCTGA
Source organism: Bryobacteraceae bacterium (assembly GCA_051000095.1). GTDB lineage: Bacteria > Acidobacteriota > Terriglobia > Bryobacterales > Bryobacteraceae > JBBSHP01. Next base: position 9,694 of record JBPCOQ010000086.1, read on the forward strand.
ACCAGGTAGTGCGGACCGGCAAGCCGGTGTCCTTCCTCACCGACGGGCAGCAGGTGCCCGAGGACATTCACGCGCCGACGAAAGAGTCGCTGACCGGCTTGATCTTACACCGACGAAACGTCAGCCAAGATTTGGCCAGCTCTGTAGCCGCGGCTTAAGGAAAAGATCACCGTGCAGTCCGGAATCAGCCGAGCAATGAATCAGTATCAAGTGGGAGAAGACGCCGCACAAGAGCGAGAACGTCTGATTCTCGAGCATCTGCCACAAGTCAGGCTGATCGCACGCCGGATTCACGAACGGCTGCCGGAAAGCGTAAGTCTGGATGACCTGGTTTCTACCGGTACGCTAGGCCTGATTGCGGCGATCGACCGCTTCGATCCCACACACAACGTCAAGTTGAAGACCTACGCCGAGTACAAGATTCGAGGGGCGATTCTGGACAGCTTGCGGGGCCTGGATTGGGCCCCCCGGCAACAACGAAAAAGGGCCAAGCAGATCGAGTGGGCCATCTCTGTTATCGAGCAACGGCTGCATCGAACCCCGGCCGAGGATGAGATCGCGGCTGAACTGAAGCTTTCCATGGAGGAATATCACGAGTGGCTGGTGGAAATCCGTGGAGTGAATCTGGGGAGCCTGGAATGTGCATCCGCGGACGAAGATGGCCACGACCTCCTCAAATACATTTCGGACGACGAAGAGAACTGGCCCTCGCGGCTACTTGAAAAAAGCGAACTGCAAAGGCTGCTGGCGGAAGCTATCGAGAAAATGCCCAAGACCGAGCGAATCGTCCTCAGCCTGTATTACCACGAGGAGCTCACCTTGCGTGAAATCGCGAAAATCATCAAGCTGCACGAATCTCGAGTGTCCCAACTGAAATCGCAGGCAATCCTGCGGCTACGGTCTAACCTCGAGAGACGCTGGCCGCTGCAGAGGGGAGCGTAAGGAGTGGACACTTTGCTGCAAACGGGATTGCCGGAAACTCAGGAGCTGCAAGCCTGGTTGGTCCAGGAGTGGTCGGGACAAGTGGCGCAGGTAATCGCGTCGATGACGGGCCAGGCTCCCGAGACCCGCCACCAGCCAGTCCTGCTGTCTACCGGAAGCTCGGCCGCCGATCAGCTCTGGTGGCATGAGACGTTCAGCGTGTCAAGCGAAGCGGTGTTCTCAGTCGGCGCGGGACGGCGGAGTTGGGAAGAAATTGGAAAGCGGGTTCTGGCCGCGGCGGGCGTTGACGATCCCTCTTCGGAGAACGCAAAGACTACCTGGCAGGAAGTGTTGAATCAATCCCTGTCAGGCCTGGCTCAAGCGCTGCGCTCCCGCTTTCGAAAGGAACTTGTCTGCGACGGTGAGGTGAGTGGAACTCCACCTGAGGATATTATTTCCGGTTTTTCGGTAGCGCTCACGTTCCCGGATTGCGAACTGTCACTCTATGTAGCGATTGCCCCGAGTTTTATCGGAAACCTGGAAAATCCTGAGACGCCTGAGGGGAAGGCGGCATTCGTCAAGGAGAAAACTGCGCGCGATCCGGAACCGCTCAGCTTGACCGCGGAACCGTATTTGGGATCGATCGATCTTCTGCTGGATGTCGAACTACCGGTGAGCGTCTCGTTTGGAAGAGCCCATCTGCCCCTGAAGGAAGTGATCAAATTGACTACCGGCTCGATCGTGGAACTCAATCGTACGGTTTCCGAGCCAGTCGAGGTGATTGTGAACAATTGCGTAATCGCTCGGGGCCAAGTCGTGGTGGTGGAAGGAAATTTCGGCATTCGCATCGAGCAGGTGATCAGCCGCCAGGAACGATTGCGGACGCTCAAATAGGTAAAACATGCTCCAACATTTATTGCCAATGTTTATTCCGTGGGCGCCGTTTGCGCTTTTCACGTGCGCGCTAACTCTCTGCTTGTTCACGTTCCAGTCGTTCAAGCAGGAAACGAGAGCGTTGAAACGCGAAGTGATGGAGAAACAGACGGTTCGGGAAAGGACGATTCAGGCGCTTCAAGCGGATGTAGAAGCCCTTAAGCGAGGGCTGCGCGAAGCGGAGGATCGGGCGGGATTACTCGTTGCGCCAGCAGCTCCCCGATCGGGCTTCAACATCAGCAAGCGCAGCCAGGCGCTCCGCATGTCACGACTTGGCGAGAATTCAGAGAACATCTCCGCGGCGCTCAGCCTGCCGCGCCGAGAAGTCGATCTGCTTTTGAAGGTCCAAAAAATTGTGATCGGCAACTCCGGTCGCGCTACATCCTGACAACGTGTCCTCGGACCACCCAAGTGTTTCTCTGCCCGGCGGCCAAGCATGGACGGGATTGAACACATCAGGGTCTTGGTCTAAGCGCAACACAGGCAAGAATGCCCGTGCCTGGAGATTGGCCATTTCAAGAGTGGTGTCGGTCAAATAATATCCAGGAAAGGCATGGTCAGGCGGCGAGAGTGGAGATGGTGTCGGCGGCTAAGGGCTGATTCGGGGACTTCGTGGCACGGGCGGAAGTGATCGCGAAGTCATCGAAAGTCAGCAGGGGGTTGGCTTGGGCGGCGCGAACAAAGATCTGATCGCGGAGCAGGGAGAGCAGGTCGACCAGCGAAGGGCGAGCCGCCGGGCGCCTCCACTTGGGGAGAGGCAAGTAGTGGTTGGTGCGTTCAAAGCCGGAGGTCAGGATGGAGGCGAGCAGCAGCAGACTATAAGCAGCCACCTGAAACTGCGGCAAGCGACTCACGGCTTGGGGACTTCGCACTTGGCCTTGAGCCACGCCCAGCAGAGACTTTTCGGCGCGGTGCCGGTTGCGGCCCGTTCCGGGGTTGCACTCGATCTCCCAACGGTAAATGTAGGACTGAATCAATACCAGCCAGTCGAGATGGGGATCGGTGCAGACGAGAAAAGCTGGTTGACGGTACAGCAGCTTGGAGCCGTTGTGAAGACGATAGCCGAGTGGTTTGATGACGACCAGAAGCAGAGGGACATCGACCCCCGCTTTGCGCCAAAAAACAGGGCCGTAGACTTTCACGGGGATTTCTCGTAACTGGCCGGCGGCGAAGCAAGTGATTTTCCGCACGGGGATGGAATCGTCTTGTAAGATCTGCTCGCGGGTGGGTGCCTGCGGGCCATAGAGGCGCGGCCTGCCGGTAGCGCCGTCGCGCGCCGGCAACGGTAAGTGCAACTTGGTCCGTTACGGACGCCCGATGAAAGTGGTCCGCGGCGGCAGATTGCGTAGCACGGCTTTATTGGTGTAGCTACCGTCGCCGCTGATGATCAACTGCCGCCCGGCGGTTGCGGCTCGCTCATTCAAACTGTGCCGCTACGCTGGCGATCGCAGCCAAACCGGCCAACGGAAGAGTTCGGAGCTTCTTCTCCTTTTGGTAGGCCTCCTGCACTTCCGGCGCGGCATTTTTCTTCGGTTTGACAGCCGGGGGGCGCGAAGTCGAAACGCACGGGCAAGGCGCGAGCCGCCCCAGGCGCTTGGCTTGGACTGACCAGAACGGACACCTGTAGGAAACGCAGCCCGTAGCAGAGATTCACGTGGAACGGAGGCGACACGCTTGCGTGCGCAAGCGCATCGGATCGCGCGCGATGCTCACGCCAGGAATACGCTTGCGTACGTGCCGTATGCCTCCCGGTTTTCTTGCAGAGTGTGTCATCCAGGGCGGCGATCAGGGGGGCCGACTGCGAAGCCAGCAACGCGGGTAGCCGGTCAAAGATCGGATCGAACAGTTGATGCGGATTCCAGGGACTGCGAGAGCAGAGACGGTAATCGGCGCTCCAATCGACAAAACTGACGGCCGATGGCGCAGATAGCCCTGGAAGTCAGATGCGGACGCAGACAGACCAGCAACCGAACGTGAGCCGGCGGGCGCGTTTCGAAAGTGCGATTTTGCGAGGTGTGCTTTCCATCGAGGTGGCTGGTGACAACGTGCGTGATAAAGAGAGAACACTTTGCGCCAGTCTTGGAGCAGGCTATCGTAAGTTTCCAGCAGGTTCATCGGCCCTCCTTGGCAGAAGATCCGGACAGATCGCACAAGCGCTCTCGCCAGTGGCGGTGGAGCGGAAGCAGGAAGATGTGCTTGCGCACGCCTTGCGCCTTGCCGCTGCGATCCATGCGGCCGCGGCCCTGCGTCAGACCCACCAGTGTCCAGTTGGCGGCGCGATAACAGCCGCCGTGATAGCGCGTCTGATCGACCAGAGTTTCCAGCAGAACCGGCTGTGCGCCGTAAGCGGCGAACCAGTCGCGCGGCAGTTGGGCCGCTGCCAAGGAGAGGATATGGCTGGCCAGGTTAGGCACTCGAACCCA
>JBPCOQ010000151.1:0-87298 GCA_051000095.1 Bryobacteraceae bacterium
AGGCTCAAAGCTTCTGCTGCTTGCATGCTGACGATCAACTCCCAGCATGCCGAACCGCCCCTCCAGGCTCATCTTGTATGAGAAACTCGCTCCCGCTCCAGGCTCATCTTGTATGAGACAAGACTGAATCCAGACAACAAGCCCAAGCAGATGGTATTCTCAAGGCAATTGGAGATCCTGAGCACGGAGTTTTGCAATGTATAAAAAAGTACTGGTAGAGCGGGAGATTCGGGACGGTGCACGATTGCTCGAAGAATTAGACCGCCGGGGATTCGATGTCAGTGCCTGTTTCTGGTACGACGTGCCCGACTCACCCCGCTGGAGACTTATCATCGCTTCGAAAATCGTAGATCGTGAAGGGTCGCTGCGCGGATATGAACTACTAGATCAGGTTGAGCGCGATGTGGGTTTTCCGAATTCTTTCGAGGTTCAAGTCTCTTTGCTGAGCCCCGATGATCCAAGCTTCAAACGCATCCGAGACTCCGTTACCACGGCGAGTTTGGTTGATGCCGGTTATAAGGGCGGCGGCGATTCCGGCCTCGCTCTTGACGATGCATATTTCTACCGGCTGTAGCGTTCGCCGGTCGATGGCGTTTAACCTCGCCTTCGGTTTATCCTGCTTTCACTCTCCGTCATCGCCATCGAACGCGGTGCGGAGATTCGTCTGTGGCCCAATGGCGCTCCCGGCTCGGAGGGCGAGAGCGCGGCCGAGGTCTCTCAACCCTCGGACAATCCCGAGCTTCCCAGGCGGTTCACTGTCGTGCACTGCCGGTCCGTCTTTGTCTTCCTCCCGCCCAAGGAAAGGCGGACGGCATGGCGATGGCAGTCGCGCCGGGTGGCGGCCAGTTGCAGACCCGCTCGCCGACAGCGCTGCGCGATGCGCGAAATGCGGTGACCTCACACGTAAATCCGCTTCACCCTCGCGCTGATACCGCATAGCACGCTGTACGAGATCGTTCCCGCGGTTCGGGCGATCTGTTGCGCGTCGATGCTCACGCTGCCCTCGGTCCCAAGGAGCGTGACCGCATCGCCTACCTTTAGTTCCGGGCAGTGGGTGACGTCGATGGTGGTCAGATCCATCGACACCGCGCCCACGATAGACGCCAGCCTGCCGGCCGCGATCACTCGCCCACGATTGGAGAGCCGGTGCGGAATGCCGTCGGCATAGCCCGCGGCGAGGACCGCAATACGCATGGGATGCGGCGCGCGAAACATGCCGCCGTAGCCGATCAGCGCGCCTTCGGGCAAATCTTTGATCGCAAGCACCGCCGCCTTCCAGGTGAGCGCGGGTTTGACGTGCAGCACGCGTTCGGGAGCGCGACCCTTGGACGCGGCCGACACATAACCATAGATTCCGTGCCCGGGCCGCACCATTTTCTGCCACGCCTCGCGCCGGCCATAGGCGATTGGAATGGTGCTTGACAGATGCACGTAATCGGGCGCAATGCCGGCGTCTGCTAGTTCTGAGCACAGCCGTTCGAAACTACCGATCTGGTCCTCCGTCTGATGACTCAGGTAGTCGGCAGCACTCGCGAAGTGGGTCATGAGACCCTCCAGGCGCACGTGGCTTGCCGCCTGGACCGCGCGGCGGATCTCGCCCGCCGTTGCGCGAGTCCCCAACCGCCCCATGCCGCTGTCGATCTTGAGATGGTAGGCCGCCATTTTACTCTGTTTGACAGCCAGACGATCCCACTCTGGAATATGATCGAGCGAGTGCAGCACCGGTGTCAGATCGCACTCGAGCAACCCCACGCGCTCGGCCGGCAGAAAGTCGGCCATCACGAGGATGCGGGCGGTGATTCCAGCTTCTCGAAGCGCGGCCCCCTCTTCGACATTGCTTACCGCAAGCCAACGCGCGCCTTCGCCGGTTAGCCTGCGCGACACTTCGATGGCGCCGTGCCGGTACGCGTCCGCTTTCACCACCGGCATCACTTCAACTGCCGGCCCTACCACGGATTTCACGGCTTGGAAATTAGCCGCAATCTGATCCAGCGAAATCTCAACCCAGGAGCGAAAGGCGTGGCCCATTGTCAGTTCGGAATGATGTCCTGATAAAATTTTCGCGCCTTTCGGAACAGCGCGATCACTTCATGACGCTTCGCCTCGGTTGAGAAGCGCGGTGACGCCGCTACGTCCAATAGGAGCCGGTCGATCCACGCCACCAAAATTCGCGCATCCTCCGGAAACGCGATCCTTTGATGGCCCAGATAGCAATAAACAGGACTAGTATGAGCGAAGGCCCTGCTATCATTTATGCCGTTCAACACCAGGCGGTGAGGATTCCCCCACGCTCGCGCCGCGATCCAACTGCTCCGATCGAGGCGGAGTGTATGATGAAGCTCGACCGACCACCCGGCCCGCGTAGGCTTGGCGCTGGCGGCCACTTCGCCATTGACGATCAATTCCACAACGCTGATGGGGACCACTGGCGACTGCGCCCGCACCCGAATGTTCAAGGATCTCGGACTATCGATGTGAATTTCCTCGCCGGGCTGCTTGCCGTCCACCTCTAGAAACACCATTGGCCCGTTGGTGACGAACGTCCGGCCAGCCTTATAGCCCGCGACCCACTTCTCATACGTCAGAGGATTTCCGATCTTCACATACACCTTGTTACCGCCCGAGACCAGTTGTTGCATCACATTCATGCGCGAATCGGAGCCGGAAGAAGCAGTGCACTTCAGGCCGCATTCAGGACGTGGTAATAGAGCTGGCAGGCGGGCTCCGGACTGAAGTTTATATCCAAGGCGTCCACCACTCCGAGGGCAAGATCAATAGGAAACTCGCCTGAAACGGGGTTGGGATGCGTGTAGCCGACGGCGCCACCCTGTTTTTTGGCTGCCTGTGCGATGGTGTAGTTGGGCGGATAATCCTCCCACTGCTTTGTATCTGGATGGCCGCTGAAGAACGGCTCGATCAATTTAGAAATCCCTAGCAGGGGCATGTGGCCGTAGATGGAATTGTTGCGAAACTCTTGCTGCGCTACCAGGAGGTAACTGTTGGTGGAACGCGGGTCGGGCTTACCGCCGCGAAAGTACTCCTGGTCGAAAATATGCGAGGTATTCGTGTTCGAGATCAGCAGGTTCGCGACATGAATGTCTTCAGCCTGAGCGTACAAGCGGCCATCTTCCATCGTCATATGTACGCCGCTGGCCTCGTGGTTGAGATGCATGTGGACATCGCCTGAGTACCAGCCGCGAGCCGGCATGTCCGTCCAACGTTTCAGAGTGAGAGTGACCGCGGTAGTCCGATTGGGCTTCACCTCGAACCATTGTTTTACCGGCGTGTATTCAAACCCTTTTACGGCCTCGACGATCGCCACTCCAGGCGGCGGCTCTATCTGAAATTGACCCGAAGCGTGGAAGAACTCTTCGGGACTTTCCCAAGCTTCACGTTCAAGGCTGCCGCTGGGAACATAATGGGCGCCCTTGGACCCTTGATATCGATTCGCGCAGCCGTCGGCGCGCCATGCTCATCTACAAGGCGAACCCACAGACGGGCGGGATCTTGTGCGGCCGCCAGGAGTAAAAAGAGAGCCACGGGCGACATGCTTTAGCTTGTCCCAGTTTTCAAACCCAAAAGCAGCCGCTCATAGCAATCGGTCACCGCATCCCAACTATACCTTTCCGCCACGCGCGCTTTCGCCAGTTCACGCAAGCTTTGCCGCTCTTCTTCAGGCATCCGAAGCACCTGCTCCAACTTGGCCGCAAGGTCATGTTGTTCGAACGCGATGCCCGCGCCTCCCGCAACTTCGGTGTTCTCTGTCGTGTTCAGATACAACACCAGCGAGCCCCGGCCCATCGCCTCGATCAGAGCCGGGTGTGTGCCACCCACCTCAGTTGCCTGAATATATGCGAACGAGTGAGACTGTAGCTCACGGTAACCGTCTCCGTAAATTGCACCCGGAAGAATGATGCGTGGATCGCGGGTATCTCGAACCAGGCTGATATATTCGTCAGCATATGGCGCGTCGCCCACCAGCGCCAGTTTCATCGGCGTATCGATCTGTTCAAAAGCACGCCGAACGAGCAGTGCATTGTTCTCCGGCTCCATCCGGCTGACATACAGGAAATAATGCCCACGCTGCAACCCGAGGCGGCGCAGGGTGTCGTCGCCGGCGATCTCTCCAGTATCAGCCCCGTAAGGAATGAAAGTCGACCGTTTCGAGTAACGCTCTCGATAGTAATCCGCAATCACCTGTGCGTCGGTGACAACGGCATTCGGAAATAGTGTTGCTAGCCGCTCGGATAGAAGATACCAAAGCTTCGCGGCGCGATTCCATTTTTTGCGGTTCCGCTCGAGTCCATCGACATTCAGCGCGACTGGAATTCCAAACAGACGCGGCCATAGAGTAAACACCGCAGTGGCCGCATTGCAGTACAAAGCGACATCTTGCCGGTGAAGTAACAGGTGCAATGTCGATACAGCCGTGTGATAGATCGTGTCGAAATACTTATGACGCCACGCGGGCAAGTAAACCAGTGACACACCGCGATAGGTCGAGCCGCTGTAGCGCTCGCGGCAATACACCGTAACAGTGTGGCCGCGCGCCGCCAGCCGGGTGGAAAGCTCTTCCGCGAAGGTTTCGAAACCGCCGTACCGGGCTGGAATCCCACGCGTCCCGACGATCGCAATGTGGCACAGGCATTCTTGCCTGTTTTTAGGGGCGCTGGATCGCCCACCAAAGGCGATGAAAAGCAGTGAGTGGAGCAGGCGGTTTCGCCTGCTCGGCAGGCCAACGGCCTGCTCCACTCGACCTCCCGCCACAGGAGGGTTTTCGAGAGTGTTTTTAGGGGCGCTGGATCGCCCATCAAAGGCGATGAAAAGCAGTGAGTGGAGCAGGCGGTTTCGCCTGCTCGGCAGGCCAACGGCCTGCTCCACTCGACCTCCCGCCACAGGAGGGTTTTCGAGAATGTGTTGGTTTTTCCCCGCCAACTGCCGTCAATCTCGAACGGCTTTGGACCGGCCCACCGGAGACCGCGCGGACTTGGCACTCTTGGTCTTAAGCGCGGGACGGCTCACCGGATCGAAGCGAAACCAACTGGCGATGTAATCGTCGTCCACGCGTTTGCGCTTCATGATCTCGCGCCGCTTGGCGATCACGCGTTTCCAATTCTTACATACGTACGCGAAGGCCTTGAGCGACGACTGTTCTCGCAAAAGGCAGCAGGACAGGACCACGATGTCCCGCGCGGTGATTGAGAACCAGTTGCGGCGGTACAGGTCCCCCGTCATGTTTTTGATCCGCATCAAAAACCGGTTCTTCACCGAGTGCATATTGATCACCGGCGGAAGGGCGCGGCGATTGCCGGGCAGGACATTGCGAACGTGATAGCCGCGCGCATGCGGCGTATAAATGCACCGCCAGCCGAGCAACTGCGATCGCCACGCTACATCGGCGTCTTCCCGATAAACGAAAAAATCGGGGTCGAAGAATTCTTCATCGATAGATACGTCTTCGATCATCGCGCGCCGGTAGAGCGCAGCCGCGGCGGTAGCGCCGAAGACATACTCGTAATTCAAATAGTGGCCGTTGTCGACTTCCTGGCTGCCGCGATCCAGGTGCCGCATCATCGGAGTGAAGTAGATCCCGGTGGAATCCACGAGCGGTTTGTCGGGTAGGTCGAACGTGGCCAGAATGGCCAGTAACTTGCCACAAACGGTTCCTATTTTTGGATCGAATTGGCCTGCGTCTACTAGTGCCTGAATAAAGTTCGGCAACAGGAGAACATCCGGATTCAGCGTGAGTACCCAATCGCCCGCTGCCAGGCGAATCGCTTGATTCTGAGCGGCGGCAAATCCTACATTCTCGGAGTTGTAGATAATCTGGCAACGATCTTCAAACTGCTCGAGAATATCCACCGTTCCATCGTTCGATGCGTTATCGACAACGATGATCTCCTTGCCCGGATACTTTTGCGCGAGGACAGATTCGAGGCACCTTTTGATGAAACGGCCGCTATTAAAAGTGACGATTGTAACGCTAACCCGTTCGTTTTGGGACATGTATGAGATTGCGATCTTCTCTTAGCGTTCTTTGATTTGCCTCACCCTACTAGCGACTTCGAACCGCCAGGCGGTTCGGGCATACATCCGTGTATAAAAGACAGCGTGGCCAAACGGCCGATCTCCGCGTAAACCGTCACCGGTCTGAAACTCCTCCGACTTACGACTCCCCAGACCGAGCGGAAAATCGAGCCCAACACAACGGCCGCGCTCACTCCCCGGAATGCCAAGGGACGAAAGTGTTTAGACGCATACCTTAGAAGGCTAGCATACCAGTAGACCTCGCGGCACGCCCAAGGCAATTTCGAGATGCTATGAGCGCCTAAATGCGTGGCCGTCACCTGTGGTAAATATTGCGCTTTCCATCCTAATTCCCTGGCGCGCTTGCAGAAATCCACATCCTCAAACCACAACGGATGGAACCGGATATCGAATCCTCCAAGCTGGACCCACAGGCTTCGTCGAAACAGCAGGAAAGCGCCCGCGGGTTGGTCGACGATCGCAGGCATCTCTGGATCGGCATCCAGATAGCGGTAGCGGCGGTTGACCGGATTTCCAGGCCAGATCCTGTTCGCTCCTAGCGCCTCGAGTGCGAGCGACCAGGGTGTCGGGAATCTTCGAATGGTGAATCCGGCCTGCGGATGCCCGCTGTCATCGAGCAATTTGCCGCTCGCAATCGCGGTTTGGGACTGGCGGCACGCCTCGATCAAAGGTTCGATGGCGCTCGTCAGCTCGACATCGGGATTGAGCAGCAGGATGAATTCTTTATTAAGAGCGGCGACGCCCTGGTTCACGGCTGCCGCGAAGCCGAGGTTTGATGTGTTCTCGATGAGGTGAACGGACGATCTGCTCTTCACGCCGGATTTCGTCTTGTCTTCGGACGCATTGTCGACGACGACGGCATCGCAACCGGAACACGCATCCAAACATGGCCCGATCACCTCGGCGGAGTTATGCGTGACGATGACAACGCCCACATCCCTCATGTCAGAGCGAAGTACAGCTTCCAATACGGATCGAAGCCTGTCTGTTTTTGCAGCTCCAGAATTTCCCGCTCACTCTGTTCGAGGATGGTGGAGATCTCTGACGGCCCCGGGCGGCGCATTCCGCGGAAGCTTCGAAGGCCTTCTAATTTGCCCTGCAGATAGGGAAGAACGGCTCCGTGGCGAAGAGCGGCGAATCCCCATAGGAGCTGCGCGATCAGGACGGGCCATCCATAGTGCAGGAACCATCCCGGTGGATAATGTTTTGCGACCAGCAGCAGTTGGTTGCGCGCGATCTGCCGTACCGTTCTTCCATGCCAGCGGCCCAGCGTTGCGCTTCCTTGGTGAATGGCCCGGGCATTCGGGACATACATGCCGGACAGACCTGCGAGCGCACATCGCAGGCCAAAGTCCACATCTTCCAGATACGATTCATAATCTTCGTCGAGCAGACCCACCTGCTGGAATAGTTCGGCCCGAAAGACGGCAGCGGTGAATGGAGCAAAGTGGATTTCGCTCGATTGGTTCCACGCGGCGCCATCCGGCCGGCCTGCCCCGCAACGCCACGAACAAGCTCCCCTGCACAAAGCGTCGTAGCTGCCATCGATGCGGCCATCCATGCTGAGGAGTTTACCGGTTGCGAACCAGGCATTGGTGGCCATTAGCGTGGCAAGCCATGCAGCGTCCAGTTCCACATCGTTATTGAGGATCGCGAGCCAGTCGCCCGTGGCGGTTTCGATGCCCCGATTCACGGCGTAAGCGAACCCGCGATTGGCGCCAAGTGCGATCACGCGTGCACCGCCCTGTTCGGCTATCGCGATGGAGTTGTCGGTGCTGCCATTGTCGATTACGAGAACTTCGTTGATCGCATGCGTCTGCGCCGCCAGGGATTCGAGCGCCCTGGCAAGATGGCCGGCGCCGTTCCAGTTCGGAATGATCGCCGATACTTGCCGCACGATCTATCCCGCCCGGCGCGCAAACCGTTTTCGCGCTAGAAAGTACAGGTTGTAGAACCCATCTCTCCAAGGATTCAGCTTCACCTCTCCCAGCCGCGAAGAATACTGAATCGAGATCTCGGCAAACCGTATACGCCGGTTGCGCAGCGCCTCAATCTTGATCTCCTCCGAGAATGCCATCCCATCGGATTCGAGCGCCATACCGCTCAGGATCGACCGCCGGAAAACCCACATCCCGGATTGCGAGTCTCGCACCCACCGGAAATAGAGCAGCGACGTCGCGAGCGAAAGCATCCAATTGCCGAACTTATGTTTGAAGCTCATCGCCTTTGAATCGCGCACTGGAAATCGCGACGCGCTCAGAAAATCCACCTCCAGATGGAGAAACGCTTCGAGCAGATAAGAGATAGCATCCGGAGGATAACTATGATCGCCATCCAAAGTGACAATCAGATCGCCGCGCGCGTTGGAGAAGCCCTTTTTATAACTGCGGCCATAGCCGCGCACCGGCTCGCGGATCACTTCCGCGCCCAGGGAGCGCGCCACATCAGAGGTGCGATCGGTGGATCCATTGTCCACCACAATCACCTGATCCACAAACTCCGGCATGCGCCGCAAGACCTGCTCAATTCCCTGCTCCTCGTTCAAACAAGGAATGATCACAGTGATTTTTTGCGACTTATACACTCAAGTCTTCCAAGCTATCATGGTGTCATGAAGCTGTTCGCCATTGTTCTGCTCGGGTGCGTGTGCGGTCTGGGCGCGCAGAATCCCCAATTGATGCAGGTGCGCTCTGTCTACATTCTTCCGATGGGCAGCGGAATGGATCAATTCCTCGCTAATCGTTTGACTCACTTTGGGAAGATGCAGGTGGTAGCGAACCCGCAGCAAGCCGATGCTATACTCACCGATCGTCTGGGCGAGGCTTTCGAGAAGAAGCTTGATGAGTTGTACGGCCCAACCGAAGACAAGGAGGCGAAGGACGCCAAGGAGGCCAAAGACGCCAAAGACACGAAAGACGAGAAGGACACCGAGGACGAGGCGAGTAGCGGCATCAATATCAAGAACGACGCGCCGATGCGCACGACTTCATTCGGGCGCGGGCGAGGCACCTACTTTTTAGTCGATCGGAAAACACGCAATGTGCTGTGGTCCACCTACGAGCGGCCGAAGAGTTCTTCCGCCGATGAGTTGAATCGGATGGCTGAGCGAGTGATCAACAACCTTAAGCACGATTTGAAACCGGCTCAGCCGGGACAATGAGGAATTTGGCGTTACCTCATTTCAGGCCATTCTCACCCCAATCCTCACCTGGTACCTCGCGTCCCTTGCCAAGCGGCGCATCAACCTCCTTCACCCCAGCCTCGATCCGCGATCCCTTCACTCGCACCCTCACCCACTGATAAAACCACCCCTCCGCAAAATCCTTGAAGGGATCGTGGCCGCGTAATCTTCCGCCGGAGCTGCCCACCACCATGTACACAATCCCGTCTCGCTCCATGCGCGAGAACTGGTGCACATGCGCGCTCACGACGTACTGCGCGCCATATTTCCGCATAAGCTGGTGAAACGGAAAATTCATGTTCTGCAGCTTCAGCGGCAACAGCCAGAATGGCTGATGAAAGAACACAAACTTGAGCTTACGCGCTTTGTTCCGTTCCAGGTCGCTCGCCAGAAATCCCATCTCACGTGAGTCCAGGCTGAACGCTCCGCTGTTGTCCAGAATCGTGAAATGAGCCTCCTGATAGTCGAAGCTATAGTGAGCGGGACGTCCACTCTCTTTCTCATACACCCTTCGGGATTTTGCAGACCAGATGTCGTGATTGCCCGGCGTAAAGTAGATCGGCCCACGATAGCGCCGCCATAGGGGGCGTAGGTCCCGCCACTCCGCTTCCGCCGCGCCGTCGTTACCGCCCTCGATGGTATCGCCCACCGTGACCACGAAATTTGGATGCCAGGCTCCGATCTCCTGCCACACCTGTTCGTAGACGCCGCGTTGAGCTCCACCCGTCCGGTCGCCTACGATGGCGAATTGGAAATCGCTTCCACCGCCGGGGTCTGCCGCTCCCGAGAGCAGCGCAATCCCCACGACACCGGCCGCAATCGCTGTCCAATGCCGATAGTAACGACGCACTGCCCGCGATTTTCGCACAAACCCGGCGACTATTTCGTCCGCTCACGCACTCACGACTGAGTGGTGTTCGCTTACGACGTGGTCTGCTAATTCGGTTGGTCTGGAAGTAGAGCGGCATGCACGAATACGACACACCCTGAAGGTGCTCTTCCAGAGATCCGCACAGCGGGCTTTGAAGGACTTGACAGGACAGCCGGTGGCCAAATAGCTGAATGTGGAGCTACCGAAAGTTCAAATCCGCGCGCCGATCTGATGGGCGAAACTGCTGTGACTTAAAGGTAGTGGGTCCATTTCAAATGGGCCCACTACCCAATTCTGGCCCGGTTACGGAATCGAGCGGATGCGACCGGCAAATCCTGGTGAAGATCGCAGGCCTCGGTCCTGAGCGGCGAGAAACGGAGCTTCGCTTGCTTTTGCTAATATCGGGACTGAGAGGCCTTGAAAAAGCGATTGAACAGGAGACCGCCAAGATGCCACTGCTCGACGGCATAATGGATCACAAGGTCTTCGGACCTAAGATTCGCAAGGCGAAAAACAAGGGCTAGAGCAAGGACACGCGCCGAGGGCGAACTTAGGCTCGAGAAGCGGTTCGGTGCATTGCCGCCGTGGGTAGAGGAACACCTGCTTGCGAGTTCCGAGTCAGAGCTAGAACAGATAGGTCTGGGTCTGTTAGACGCGAAGAGCCTCAAGATTTTGTTCAAAGCGTAGTCAGAGGCGTCGCCTCATGGCAAGCCGTTCTCGCCCTATTCCTCACCTCTCGCCTCCCACCCTTTGCTCAACGGCGAATCAATCTCCTTCACCGGGGCCTCGATCCGCGATCCTCTCACTCGCACCTTGCACCCGCTGATAGAACCACTCGTCCGCGAAATCCTTGAAGCAATCGTGGCCGCGGTTTTGGGATTTTGCACACCAGACGCCGCGTTGAGCGCCACTCGTCCGGTCGCCTACGATGGCGAAGTGGAAATCGCTTCCACCGCCGCGGTCCGCCGCTCCCGGAAGCAGGGCGATGCCCGCCAAACCGGACGCAATCGCGGTCCAATGCCCATAGCCACGACGCACTGCCCGCGATTCTCGCACAAACCCGGCGACTATTTTGTCCACTCGCGCACTCCCTATTGAGTGGTGTCCGCTTACCTGGCTTGTTTACCGCTCTTGAACGCCTGCCTCACGGCAGCGCTGGTCCCGCTCGCCATCGCAATCCTGTTGAGCGGCGCGGATGATCTATTCCTGGACGTGGTCTGCCTCTTCGCCTGGGCCCGTGCCCGGTTGTCGAAATCCGGCATTCCGCCGCCCTCCGAAAAGGATTTTCGCCAGCTCCCGCAGAAGCGCATCGCGATCTACGTTCCGTGCTGGAAAGAGCACGGCGTGATCGCGACCATGGTTGAGCACAACGTTGCGGCAATCAATTATCAAAGCTATGACTTCTTCATCGGCGCGTATCCAAATGACGCTCCCACTCTCGATGCCGCGCGGAAGCTGGAAAGCAGGTTCCCCAACGTACACCTGGCCGTATGCGCCCACGACGGACCTACCTCAAAGGCCGACTGTCTGAATTGGATCTACCAGCGCATGCTGCTGTTTGAAGAGTCGCGCAACACCCATTTCGACATCGTAGTTACCCATGATGCCGAAGACCTGATTCATCCCGATTCCCTGCTTCGTCTCAACTACTACGGCGACCGTTACGATTTCGTGCAGATCCCGGTATTCGCTTTGCCGACACCCTTCTATAAGATGACGCACGGCGTGTACTGCGATGAATTAACCGAGTTCCAGGTGCGTGACATGCGAGCCCGAGGTCTGATGGGCAGTTTCATTCCATCGAGTGGCGTGGGTACCGGCTACTCACGGGTGGCGTTAGAGAAACTGGCGGTGGCGGAAGGAAATCGTATTTTTGAGCCCGCGTGCTTGACTGAAGACTACGAAAATGGAATGCGCCTGCATCGGCTTGGTTGCCCACAATTCTTTGTTCCCCCGGCCATCACGCAGAACGGGCTTTTGGCCACGCGAGAATATTTCCCGCAGAATCGGAGCGCGGCAATCGAGCAAAGGACCCGATGGACCATGGGAATCGCGTTGCAGACATGGGAGCGGCATGGCTGGAGCGGCGGCGTTGCGCAAGTTTACTGGTTTTGGAGGGATCGCAAAGGACTCGTCACCAATCCCGTCAGTCTTCTCGCGAACGTGATGTTCCTGTTTGGAGTGGTGACCTGGATCGGCGCGCAGCTTACTCGCACACCGTGGGGGTTGACGCAGTCGTGCGCGCACCCGAAGCTTCTGATTGCGACTTTCTCCATGTTCGCCATTCACACGTCCGTCCGAATGACATGCGTGTCCCGCTACTACGGTTGGGTATTCGCGCTGGGCGTTCCTCTGCGGAGCGTTTGGGCGAATTACATCAACGGCTCCGCCACCGTGATCGCTCTGTTCCGGTTCACGCGGGCCCGGATGAAGCGGCAGCCGCTCGTTTGGGTGAAAACTGAGCACGCTTATCCATCCAGAACCGCTCTGTTCCAACATAAACGCAAGCTGGGTGAAATCCTGGCCGGCTTAGGTTATGTAGAGGAGGCCGATGTGGAGGCAGCTCTGCTGCAACGGCCCAGCGGAATGCGCCTGGGCGAACACCTGGTCCGCATTGGCAAAATTTCTTATGACGATTTGTACGACGCACTCAGCCTGCAACAGAGCGTACCCGCCGGCAAGCTCCGTGCCGCGGAGATCAACAATAAGACAGCCAGATCGCTCCCACGTCAGGTGATTCAGGACCGCAAAGTGCTTCCCTACCGGATCGCCGATGGCAACATGTTTCTGGCCAGCCCCGAGATCCCTACAGACGAACTGAGCGAAACTCTGCGCGATTTTACCCGCATGACGCTACGGTTCCAGTTGGTCACGCCTGCGAACTTTGAAGAATTAACGCAAGCGCTGCTGTAAGCGATGAGCGCAATTGGACCACTTGAGATCACTGGCTTCGCGGGACATCCAATCCGATCCTTCAGCGATCGGGAAGCGTATGCCATGCCGCCCGGCCGCAAGCTGAAGCATTGGAAAGAAGGTCGAAGCGCATTTGAGCTTGGATGGCTTTGGATGGAGAAGGGTGAGCCGGGCGTGCCAGCAGAGTTGCTTCAGCTTCTGGATTCGCACCAGGCCACCAGTGGCGCCGTTGTCCGCAGCGGTATCACGGAGCATGAAACGATTCTGCCATTCGGAAATCGTGGCGCACATTGTCATGATCTCGCTCTCCAGGCAGAACACGGTGGCGTCATGACAATTTGTATCGAGGCAAAGGCAGACGAGTCCTTTCGGCGGCACTGTCGCAATGGAGCTCGAGAAAGCGAGGAAGCGGCCTGTAACAAGATTTCCGGAACGGCTAGACTGGCTCACCCGCTCACTGCTTGGGATTCCTGCCTTCACACACGACGAACGCTCCCCGCTTTCCCGTGTGATCTCCGGATTGCCGTACCAACTTCTTTCGGCCATGGGCGGAACCCTGCTGGAAGGTGAGCTCCGGAAAGCGACCAAAGTTCTCCTGGTGGTTCATGAGTTTCGAACGCCGTTAACAATGGACGCCAAGATGGAAGCAAACGCCAGCGTACTCGACCGATTCCTTCGTCTTCTTCTAGGAAGGAATGGTGCCGTCGATGAGAACTTTCAGCTTGATCGTGGGCAACTCTTCGGCCCGATTTCAAGCAGCGAACATCCTGTGGCTGGAACCCGCAAGATGCGCTGCCGCATTCCGTTCTTGATCGGGAAGATCAGGACCGACCGCATCGCATTTCCTGAACGAAACTCCTCCGGTGAACACGCTCGGCGCCGGGATCAGGGCCAACTATTTTGCCGAGCTGTGGCTGAAGTGGAAGATCAGACCGTAAACCACAGTCTTGCTCCACAACACCTGGCCGGATGAAGAATCGGCCTGACCAATTCAAGAGCGATTGGCCTCCCATCCCTAACCCGGCGTAGCCGGAACCAAACAGGTGAAGCTATGATGCCGGAATGGGCGTCGAGCTACTGACGGACGGCACGCGGAACAGATCTCAGGAGTGTTGGGTTGCTGGGACCGGATGCTGATATTCGGAACCTTGCCGAAGATCTGTTTTGCGGGAGGGATGACGTCGTTCCTATACGAAAGAGCATTCGGATTTCCGACTATCCGAAGTTCGCCGAGCCGTTCCGGAACCGGATTCGCGAGAATGCGGAAAGATGGCGGCGGAAGCGGGCATTCAGATCGAGTTCATTGGCAAGCGGAGCTTTCGGAAGGAAGACCGAGTGAACGAGATCCTCGCCAAACGCGGGGAGCACGCCGGTCTAGTGTGCATCTTCTCGGCGAGGGAGCCTTGTTCGACGTACAAGCCATGGCCCAACAAGCCAACCGGCAAGACGTATCTGATTCCCGACGACGGCAAGTGTCTGCACTACTACTTCTATTTCGTGGACGAGGATCTGGGTCTCTGCCACGCGCGCGGGTTCCGGCGTGGCTGCCGTGCCGGCTACAGATCTGTTTCAACGGCCACAACTAGCTGGCGGGCCAACTGCGCAAGCGGGGAATCGATTATCGAAGGGCGGACAACGCTTTCGCCCATATCGGGGACTGGGAGCGGGCTCAGCGCATCTCCCGCGGAGGGGAAGCGAAACGGATACATGCAAGGCTGGATGAGTTCGCCCGGCGGTGCTGCCCGATCTATCGGGATTTCGCAAGCGGATACCACTGGAGCGTGGATCAGTGCGAATATGCCACCGACGTTGTCTTCCGCAAGCAGGCGGACCTGCAGGCCATCTACGAGAATCTGGCGCGCACGGCGATTCATACGGTCAAGCCGGACAACACGCTTGCGTGGGTAAGCGCATCGCCACTTTCCTCGGACGCAAGCTCAGCACGCAGTTCGAGGGCGAAATGGGAAACCGCTTCAACATCCGCATCGAAGGAACGCGGATCAAGCACACCATGGGGCCGGTGTCGATCAAACTGCGGAACGCACGTACCGTGTACGACAGTTCGGCTTCATTCTCGGAATCGAGACCACGGTCAACGATCTGATCTTTTTCAAGCACTACCGCGAGGTAGAACACCGCGACGGCTCGAAGGAAACCAAATGGGCATCAAGACAGAAGACGTGCCCCGGGAATCTGGGAGGCTGAGATAGGCGGCTATCAGGTTTGCTCTCAGTGGATCAAGGACCGGAGGGGTATGGTCCTGAGCTATGACGATCTGAAGCATTACGAGCGGATGGCGGTTTCCATTTACGAAAGTCTTCAGCTGATTGACGAGATTGAAGCAACATCTCCCAACTGGTCTGTTACCTAGTTATCGTGCCACGGCGCGGACGTTCACCTGATACGCCCTCGTCCTCACGCATCGGCCCTCACTGGAACAACCGGAGCAGTGCGGAAACTGGCGCAAGCCGGGATAAAACACGAGTTCGGACTGACCCCCATCTTTGAGGTTGGACAAACGTAAGTCTGGCCCTAGCGGTGTTTTTGACGGAGATCCTTAATTCCGGTGATCGTTGCTTGTCGTTGGAACCCCCACGATTAACGCGCATCGATCGCTGGTAAAAACAGGCGGCCAGGGTAGCTCGTTTAGCGCGCGATCTGCTCTACTCCGCTAAATTCGCGAGCTCTCCGGCGTCATCCAGCGCCTCATACTCGATCACCATCTGCGAATTCTCCAGTGCATCGATGAACTCCTTCTCGCGCCCGTCGGCAACATCGTATTCCCACACCTCCGTGCCGATGCTCAGGAAGCTGTCGTCTTCGTCCATCACTTCCTGAACATGCAGGTTCTCGGGCTCGATCCGCTCGACAAGGACAGCGTCCAGAACAACGCCGTCTATCAATTCAGGCTCAACAAAGGCCGGCGGATTCTCGGTAGGATTGCCGGTGGCATCCGTCCGCTCGCGGAAAGTGACTTGATACTTCATGACGCTGGTTAGACTCCGAAGCAGGGGATCGGTGACGCTGTTTTGAAGATACGCGATCTTTCCCGGATTGACCCAAAAACGGCAGTTGGGATTCGCCAAATCGGTTTCAGCGTATGCAGCACAAGGCGATCAGGCAGAAAGCGGTTGTCACCTGGGTGGTGAACGCAGGGACAAGCTAAATGGGCATGGGTCCAGCGGGCCCACCCGCGATGATGAAAAAACAGGCCAGGCCTAGCCGACAGGCGACCCAAACACCGGGTCGCCCCGGCAGGCGGCACAAACCGACCGCCTGTCCCACGGTGCCACCACGAGCTACGAGTTGTTTTCGAGACAAAAGATGTCCCACCGTTGGCCCGGTTGCAGCCAACCGTCGTGTTTCAGATTGATAGACTTTGGATTGGCCGGGCGGATTCTTCTGGCTGCGCTCTTCATCGTGGCCGGCGTGCTGCACCTTGTCTCTCCAGCGCCATTTCTCCGGATCGTGCCGCCGTTCCTGCCGTGGTCCGAAGCCCTGGTAGCGATTAGCGGTATCGCCGAAATATCGGGCGGCGTTGGGCTGCTGATTCCCGGATTGCGGCGCTTTGCCGCGTATGGACTGGTTGTACTGTTAATCGCGGTTTTCCCGGCGAACATCTACATGGCTGTCGCGCATGTGCCGTTCGGCGGATGGATGGGCCAAGCGTGGTTGCAGTGGCTTCGGCTGCCTTTTCAGTTTGTGCTGATCGCCTGGGCGTGGATATACACGGCTGCCCCTAATGCGCCGTTGGAGAAGCGCGCATGAGCGAGCGCGTGTTCGCAACGATCTCCATAAAGCGGCGGGCACGCTCCTCGAAAACTTCGAAGTGCCCTTCCCGGATCGTCGCTGAATCGATCAACTCGCCACCCACCCCGACAGCGCAACAGCCGGCGCGGAGAAAATCCGCGGTTGTTTCCATGTTTACCCCTCCCGTCGGGACCATCTCGATGTGGGGAAAAGGAGCCCGCAGCGCTTTAATGTACTTGGCCCCGCCCACGGCGCTGCAGGGAAAGATCTTGATGGCATCGCCGCCGGCCTGCCACGCCGTGAGCACCTCTGTCGGAGTCAATGCCCCCGGCAAAATTACTTTAGAATAGCGCTGCGCCATTTCGATGGTTTTGATATTCAGGCTGGGGGTCACGAAGAATTGCGCTCCTGCCAGCATGCAGGAACGGGCGGTTTCTGGGTCGAGGACAGTGCCAGCGCCGAGCACGATCTCATCGCCAAACTGATCGGCCACTTTCTCCAGAGCGCGTAGGGCCCCCGGAACTGTCATCGTGATTTCGGCGGCCCGTATGCCCCCCCGATACACCGCTTCAATCGCCCGGATGGCGCTTTCGGCGCTTTCCGTCCGGATCACCGGCACGATTCCAATCTCAACGATGGCGGAGAAGATCGAGGCTTTCTGCATAGATACAAGGTACGACTTTGGAGAGGTTGGTGAAACTCCCCATCGCCACCGCATCGGTGCACGGCACAATCTTAAACGCGAGCACCGGCAGCCGTCGCTTTCATCTGTCCAACTCAGCCTTTGACTCTGAATAGTTGCTCGCAATCAGCAACATTTTGGGGTAAATGCTATTCTAGTAACAAATGCAAAAGCAGCATGCCGCTCTCGCCTCCTATCGCTTCAAACGGACCAAGACCGAAGGCCTGATCCAAGTCCTCAATGAAGGTTCCTATGTAGTGGCCGAGTACAGTGAGCGAACTGGTATCGCTAAATGGCAGCGGGTGGTCCTGGCAAGTCAAAGAGAGTCTATCGAAAAATGGCTCCTCGAGCACTATCCGGTACAAACTTCCGCAACAGCACGCTAGCGTTCGGGCAGGTCACTGGCGCCGCCCGGCCGCTTGGATGCGCTTCTCGAGATCTTCTCGTGAAAGAGCAGTACTGATGAAAAGCTCCTGCCGGGCGCCCGCGCTCAGCGCGATTGCTTTCCATCCGTTGCTCGTGGGAACCGTAATGCGCACCTTCACCTCTCCTTTCGCATCGCGAACCGGCCGGATCACGCCCGGAATAACGGATCGGATCTCGGGGTTGTTCACCAGCAGATCTTCCAACAAATTGCGAACACCACCAATGATGCTGTGCTCCACCTTCAGCTTGCCTTGCACCTTGCGCAGTCTCATATCTTCCAGCCTTGCCTGCCGACTAGCGGAACAAATCGGCACTGCGACACGATGTCGTAAGTGACACGGCCGCCCCGCTTAGTGACTAACTTCAAGTCCTGGTCTGCGCGCGTGCCAACCGGTATGACCAACTTGCCAGGGTCGTGCAACTGATCGAGCAGCGCAGATGGAATATCCGGAGCTCCGGCGGCCACGGAGATGCCCTGATATGGCGCTTCTTGATGGAAACCGAGCGAACCGTCGCCTTGTAGGACGGTGACATTTGCGCCGAGGCCAGTTCGTTCGAGAGTTCGCCGTGCTTGTGCGGCGAGTTCCGGTACTACCTCGATCGAGAAGACGCGAGACGCGAGCAGGCCGAGCACCGCGGCGTGATACCCGGACCCGGTGCCGACATCGAGCACAGTCTCGGTTCCAGTGAGTCCCAGGGATTGGGCCATCAACGCGGTCATGTAGGGTTGTGAGATGGTCTGGCCGAAGCCGATGCTTATCGGACAATCGGAATAGCTCGACGTTTGATCATCTTCCTTGACAAAGTCTTCGCGAGGGATTCGAGCCATAGCGTCGAGTACTCTCGCATCGTGAATGCCGCGCCGGAGAAGTTGTTGCTCCACCATGTCTCGGCGCTGCTCAGACCAGGACAATTCCACTCAAGTTACCCACCTCCATTAGACGGCATTTTGCTATGATGGAGGCGACCAACCCTTGTCGGGGCGTGGCTCAGCCTGGTAGAGCGCCTGGTTCGGGACCAGGAGGCCGGAGGTTCGAATCCTCTCGCCCCGACCAATTCATCCCACTCAATCCAAAGCTCTTGACGCCCTTCGGGCGTTTGCTCGCAGAAGAGCCGTCTTCGTCACTATGGTGGAAACTATGGATACCCCGACCCTCGTGGGCCCGTTCCATCGCAGAGCGCACGGTTTCCGCTTGGGGATGAACATACCGCTTGGTGGTCGAAAAGTCGCTGTGCCCCGCTAAATACGCCAAAGTGTAAGGGTCCATGTACGCCGCCCAGCGCGTGAGGCAAGTGTGACGCAGGGTGTAGAGATTGAATGGCTCCAATTTCGCCACGGCGATGGCTCGCCGGTGCTGCTTTCTTAGACTGGACTTTTCAATATGGCCGGTGCGTGTGGGGGCCGGAAAGACCCATTCATCCGACAACGTGCCGCGCCTCATCGAAAGTAATGCGGCGGCTCGCTGAGTTAACGGGATTCGCCTGCGCGCATTCTCAGTCTTCCCGAACGGAATGTGAAGGACGTCCTCCCGGACGTGCTGCCACCGAAGCCGGAACGACTCCTCCGGCCTGAGGCCACAATCAAGCAAGATCGTGGTTACATCCCGAAGCAGAAATGGATCGCTGGGTTCGTCCGGGATTTCCCCGCGCATCTGGGCGCGAATACCGTCCAAAGCACGAGCGTGAGCCGCCAAAATGCTTTCACCGACAGAGGCCGTTGCCTTAAGGTACTTGGTCTCTTCTTCAGCCGTCAGCACGCGGTCGCACTGGTTTTCTCCGGGAAGCATCTGTATTCGTAAACCCGGCTTATCGATAAGCCCCCATTCGAAAGCAAGGCGCAGCATTCGCCGCAAGACCTCAAGTTCGCGGTTGATGCTACTCACTTTGAGCTTGGCCTTTCTGCGCTTGCTGATGAAGCCGGTGACCTGCGCGGTGGTTAACAAGTCCAGGGAGGATGTCGCAAGGGGTTCAAAAGCAAGCAGACTCTTGACGCCGTTGCGATAGTATTCGAGCGTCTTAGGCTTATTTGGAAAGCGGGAATCCACGAACGGGAGGAAGTGCGACTCCACGAAATCTTTCAAAATAGGAATGGGCTTTTTTTCGCGGATGCCGACCTCACCCTTTGCGAGGGTGGCTTTGTGCGCGGCTTCCATTTGTTCCGCCACGCGCTTGACCGTTTGCTTTGTGGATTCTCTGATCCGCTTGCCATTCCAGATGAACTGATACCACCAGTTTTTCGAGTTCTTTTGTTTGTATACAGCCATTAGGGACCTTCAACGATGAGCGATGGCACTCATCGGCCCGATGAAAAGTGCAGACTCAAGCCTTCATTATCGCGTTCCGGAGGCGTCGGATGGTTACCACTGCCGGTCGGAAGCGAGGTGACCCACGACTCCAGATCCTCGGGGCGGTAGCGGACACACGCACCTACTTTGACGAAGACCGGGCCACGCTTCTCAAGCCTCCAGCGACGCACGGAAGCAAGGCTCACCTTCAGCCTTGCCGCCACATCTGTTTCGGTCAGAAGGTTCAGCATAGACTCTACTCCTCAGGAAGCGGCTTCGGGCATTCCGTTGACGAGCCCATGTGCGGTGTTTCCCGGTCCGTTCGGGCGGCGGTCTTGGCATCTCCAGCGGTTCTGAAAACGACGCTCGGCCGCTTCGAGACGGTCGAGTGCGTCGAGGAGCTGCATGGCCGCTTCCTTTAGTTCGTCACGGTGCTCCTTGGTCGATTCAGTGGCCTTGATGGCAAAACGAATTCGGTCAATGGCGACTCTTGCCTGGTAAGCCATTTCGAACTCTCCGGGCGAAGGCCGCAACTGAGCGTCGGCCTCAATCACTGCAACGAATTCCTTCAGTACTTCCGATTTCATCATTTGGGTGCCTCCGTTAGATACCCTGCCCGTCCTGCTTCGAGTTCGCAGTCTGACGAGCGTGCCAGCGCGACAGAAGATTTACAACACCAAACCCCACCAGCAGTGAGATCGCCAGCAAGAGCAAGAGCGATTGCTCCGTTTCGGAGATTGTTCTGCCAAAGCCTACGTATCGATTACCTGTGCAGTACGTGAGCACCAATGCCGCTGTGGCGGCGCTGCTGGAGAGCAGACCGATGCGAACAACTTTTGGACCTTTTCGCGGAGCCCGCATTCCGCTCGGGTCTATTTCCTCTGCCATACACTCCTCTGTCGCAGTTCCTTCTCCCCAGCCGGGATTACTTGCGGGTCCGCCTGCATCGGCTGATACGGCGCTTCGAAGAGGATGTCCCGGTTTACACGAACCGTAAACTTGTAACCGACAGGCACCTTGATCGTTGGCTGAACGTTAAGATTCCGGCGCGTGATCTGTGAACCGGTTTGGCTCATTTCTCTTCCGATCGCACCAGAGGCGGCTTCGCCTGGACTGGGATAGGCAAGCACGCTTTGGTTTCGCCGCTGCGAAATCTCAAAGGCTGCGGTGAACAAGCTCGTCAGCGCCGAAAACCCGATGATCCGCGCGTAATGCCTGTCTACCCTATCCCGCAAACCAGCGTCACCGTGCGAGTCGAGTCCGACCATACCGCTCAGATCGATGGAAGACGCATCCGGAAAAATGATTCGATTCCAGGCGACCTGAACGCCGTCTTGCCCGTAAGCGACCCGAGAATCATACTTGCCCACCAAACGTGATCCCTGGGGAATTAAGAGATACCGTCCCGTGGCTGTGTCGTACACACCGGCCATTACGAGGGCCTTAAGTTCGCCGGGCAGATCAGAATTCAGGTTCTGTTCGAGTACTGCGGGAATCTCCCACCCTGCTTTGATCTCGAAGAGTGAAAGCGGAGCTGTCCGTGCCGCTGCAAGGTAATCGTCACGTTGACGTGTTCGCGCCGCAGTTAAGAAAGCCTCCTTACGGGTTTGCATGTTCTGGCCGTCATATTCACTTTCTGCCTGCGGCGAAGGGCTGTCGCCATTGTTGGCAGACGGTTCAGCCGTTCGGCTCCCCACTGCCCTGGTCAAGGCGGCGACCTGAGCGAGGTCATCCGGGCCGGACCGACCAGCCGGGATCGAGGAGACGAAATCCGATGCACTCGATGAAGACCGTATGCTGGTCGGAGCGAGTCGAGCCTCCTGTTCGCGAGCGTAGGCGGCCGTAAGACGCTTCTCTTCAGCTGTGGGTTCGTGGAGCGGGACCAGAGGAGGAGAAGCTTGAACATGAACCGGGGCTTGTCGCACGACTACTCTTTCTTGTGGCAAGCCGTCACACGGCTGCCCGGTTTGTGGATTGAACCGGTATACCTGTCCCGTCTGCGGGTTCGCACCGCACGCGCGCGCCGCTTTTTCCCTCTCCTCAATTGAAGGGGGTGGCGGTTGCAGCTCGGTCAGCCCTTTTCGCGCAAAAGGAGCCGTACCGTCAGGAATAGTCTTGCTGAATTCGCCGCCCGCCAAGGTTGCGGGGCCAACGTTCTTTGGGAGACCCGCATCACGGGCGGCAGTTTGCGCGCGTTCTGTACGCCGATAACCCCCGTATGCGAACGCGAAGAGAAGACCCACGACAACAAACACGAGGGCCATCCCGGCCCGTCTACTGATGCGAACCACTTTCCGTGGCTCAGGATGCAAATCGACACCGTCTGGTGATTCCGTACCGCGGACGTCACTCCGGCTTGGGCTCTCTTCTTCGGCCCGTGCATTATTATCCTCTGGGTTGGCCACGACTAATCTCCACTTTCTGAGCTTTCTTGCCTGCACCGAGCACGAGGTTCGCGCGATCAAAGAGACGATCCACGATATAGGTTTGATCACGCACCCGGTAGTTCGTCATCTCCCCCTTTCCGTCATTACCCAATACGACAAGCACCGGTGCCTCCCGGTTTCGGATGTCGGTCGGCATCTGGATGTAGGTTTTCGCTCCATCGTCAAACACCCTAACCGGGCGGATGTGTTCATCACCGCCCTTGACCGAATAGGCGAAGTTGATCTTTTCCACTGCAAGCACTGCGGGCGTGACCTCACTCGCGTGTTTGTCTAGCATAGACTGAGCTTTCTGCTCTGCCATTTGCTGCTGCCACTTGCGATTGCTGTCACCATCGGGGTATGCGAAGGCGACTCGGGCAACGTAGTCTTCGGATTTCGAAATCAGGCGGAGATAGTACGCGCGCCGGTCCGTCGTAATCAGTAGGTTGGTATCCAAACCCGGTGTCTGCGGCTTTAGGACGATGACCGCAGTTGCCTGCTCTCCCATTCCATAGAGTGCCGGCGAAATATTCCAACGAACTGAATCGCCAATTTGTGGCTCCCCAACGATCTTTTCGCCTGCTTGAAGCTCAACCATACACACGCGGAGAGGCGCGCAGACCACGGTCGGAAGACCTGCGCCGAAGGAATACAGGACGCGACCATCGCTCCCCGCAGCAGGCGAGTTCTTCTCGCCGCGCCAACGTTCGCTCACGCGCAGGGCTTCTAAAGCCGTGGAGTTCAGGGGAACATCCGCGTTCAGGCGGAAGTCCTTCGGGACACCTTCGCTGCCACCAGGTCCTACGGGAACCGGCTTTGCAGGGGTTGCGAATTGCGGTCTGACAGAGATTGGCTCTTCGAGCCCCTCGTCGGTGTTGAGGGCGTTGACTTGAGCTCCGAAGTCATACTGCTGCAGAATCGGCGGAATGGCCGGGACAGGCTCCTTCGTCGCAGATCCCGATGGTTGTCGATGCACTTCCAAAGTGGGCGACTTAGCTGATTTCCCTTTTTGCGGTGACGTTTGCTGCCCGAACAACAGGGTGGCAATGTTGAACAGAATTGCGGCGTTGATGATTTGCACGTTACTTCTCCTGGAAAACTCTCGCCCAGCTCGCATTTGTTACGTACAGGCCAACGGGATTGACACGCGCCTGCCGCTCATCTCGTGGCGGGTTGATAACTACTGAAAACGAACCTTTCCAGCGTTCGGTTGACTTGACTGCACCGTACAAGTCGCGGGTCGTTTCCGTCCACTCGACCTCATAAGATCGGTCACTGGTCGGCAGCACGGAAGTGACTTCCACCGATACCGTTTCGGTTTGCGCGCGCTTCGCAGGCGGATCAGCTCTATAGAAATCGCTGACGAACGTTTGTGCAGCAGTTCCATTCGCGATTGCCGCATAGACGCGGTCAATCGCCTTGCGCTGAGATACGCCATCCGTAGTCACGAGGCGTAGATTTTCAACCCAGGTGAAGACGCTCGCGCGTTTCAGACGATCATCAGTCCCAGACGCTTGTTCGGCAATACCCGAAGCCACTGGCCTGCTAAGGCTATCTACAAGCACGACGAACGGGATTACATGGGATCGCACCGACAACCATACGACGCCCGATGTGGCCAGCAACGCCACAAGAGCGGAGAGCGTGGCCATCGTGCGCCAGTTCTTCGCTCGTGTGATTTGGTCGCCGTAACGCTCGTCCCACTCGCGCCTTGCTGCAAGGTACGGGTTGTACTCACTCAGTGGAACGTCCCTTCTCTTCTCTTTTGGCATCAATGTGAAATTCATATTTCCTCTCCCTTTACTCGTGGTGATCAATCGGCATCCGTGGCGGTGTTGCATGGGGAGCCGCGTCGGATGGCAAAGCTGGCAAACGCCGACGAAGGCGCTGAATTCCTTCCGCGACGCTTCCCGTGCGCCGATCCTTTCGCTCGGGTGCGGGTGGCTGGGGAGGCGGTGGCTCGGCTTGGCTACTCACTGATGAGGCAGCCGAAGTCTGGCCCCCCGACGATGGTCCTTCAGAGTGCATGCCGTTTGAACTCGGGGAGAATCCCCGTGCTGGTGATTCAGATTCGAACCCCGAACCCGCCAGAGGCTCGCCACCAACCGAAGCAAGGGAGGAATGGTTTGAAGTGCCCATTGGCGGGTCAGGTTGCCGACGAACCCCACCGCTTGAACCAGCAGCGCCGGTGCCTGCGGAAGGCGGTGGAACAGAACCGCCGGCCGCGCTTCCGGCACCGGAGGCAGCACTCACACCCGCCACGCTGCTAGCCACGCCGCTTGAGCCTGAACTTCCTGCCGCTGCTGCCGATCCTGTTCCGGCAAGAGCTGATGCGCCTCCGGCCAGCGCGCCTACGGCTGATGTTCCCGCGGACGCCACCGCAACGCCGGCACTTGCGACCATTACGCCTGTCGAGATCAGATCTCCTCCAGTTAGGGCAGGGGCACCCCCAAGCACCGCGGCGAATAGCTTGGGAATCTGCCAGCACAGCATCATGAAAATCAAGGCCGCACCCATGACATCGAAAGCGGTCATGCTCGGATGTGCCGACGTACCAACACCCTGTGCCTCAGCCAACCAGCCGTTGCCGAGCCCCAGACCGGCGGCGATGAGGCAGTAGAGAAGGACAATCTTGATCCCGATCGCGACCGCCAAACCGATGTAGCGCTCCACATAAGGGGCTGTCCAACGGCTTCCGCCAAACCCCAGAAACAAGAACCCGACAGAAATGATGAGATAGCTCTCGACGAAGGTGACGAGAAAGTTGATTGTGATCACGATATACGAAACGACGATGAGGAGAGCGGCGAACGCAAGCGCGAGCGACGAGCCGGGGTTCGTGAAAAAAGCGGAACTGCTGGCTGCGTCAAGGAGCGCGCCCGCGATCGCAATGCCTTGCATGAAGACATCTCCTGGGTTCAAGGGTCCGGCGAGACCCGCAGCGCCGGCCCCAATTTGGGTGAAGCTGTCGATGATTGCGGGAATCCAGATTCGGCCGTTAATGAGCAGGGCGTAGAAGGCTCCGATCCACATGATTTTCCGAACCAGCGCGGAGGTCCACGACTGGAGATCGCTTTTTTCCAACAGCATTACTGCGGCGCTCCAGGCGAACTCAATCACGGCCAAGATACCGAACAGCGCGTTTGCATAGACCCAAACGTTTGTGGTCCACGTAATTCGCTGGTTCCGGAATTGAGTCATAATGTCGCCCGGCACGGTTGTGTTGAAGGGCGCCTGCGCCAAGGCGGCCTGAGTAAACAGCGAGGCGATCACGACCACCAGAAGCCAGTGACGGTGCGACCTCTTCCAAGTCCGAATTGTTTGAAGCCGATTAGACACACGTCTCCTGTTAGGCCTCCGAGGAGGCACCCTCTCGCCCTACTGCTGAATATCTATTTGCCCGGCCAGTATGTCTGACCGGAATTTTTCACGGGACCAGACCGGAAGAAATCCAACTCCCGTGCGGTATTACAGAGGCGACCCTCTGTTGTATCCGACCAACCCGATTTCGCTCTCGCTCGAACGGGCTTGCACATGTCGTTCACTTGGTACGCGAGATCCTTGTGTTTCCCGAACCATTCGGTGATTCCAGCGTTCGATACTTTGGACAGGTCTCCGGAACCCGTCGCCTCGACCGTTTGGACGATCTCGCTCCTGGGCTCTCGCCCCCAGGCCGCGAACCCGACCATGATCGCTACGCACCCGATCATCTTGCACAGATTCATGCCACTGCCACCTCACTACTATTTACCTCCCAGGCCAATACGTAACGCCACTGTTGCTCACTGGCCCTGTCGAGAAAAACCATTCTGTGGCAGCTTCGTTTGCGGCCTGCTGCTGAATCATTGCCGCCTGATAGGCTTGCTTACTGGACATGTCCGCCAGCATGAGTTCGCGCAGCTTCATCAACTGCTGAACCTGCTGTTCGGCAACCTGCCCCATCAGGTTCAAAGCCTGCATCCGCCCGTCGGCGGTTCTCGACATCGCCTGAAGAGAATTGATCACCGCCTGTTCGCTTTGAAGTTGCTGGCCCTGCAAACCGGCTGCTCGCAGCGTTCCGAGCGTTGTATCCAGGGACGTCTGGGACCAGTTCTTGTAGTTGGCGTAATACGCCGTTGGCGTGGTTCGGTAGCCGGGGAACGTGATCCTGAACTGCTGATCCAGATTTCCCAGCGAGTAGGCTAGCGCCCGTCCTCCCTGCACAATCTGAGCGAGGGCGTTCAAGTCTGCCTGAATAGGGCCGAACACCTGGTTCGGAATATTCTTTACGTTCCGCAGCATGTCGGCATACATGTTCAGCTCGTTTACGAGTTGCTGCCCTTGCCGGAGATAGCCCATGATGAGTTGCGCGTGATTGAGAAGTTGCGTTATCTCAGTTGCGAACGCGCCACCCTGAGCAGGCTCAGGATTTCGAATTCCAACGCAGGCCAAAACGACCGCCGTGATTACGAATTTGCGCATAATGCGACCTCCTCTTCTGGTACCTCGGAGTTTTCCAGCGAACAGAAGTAGTCGGCCCATCGATGAAGCCCTCTCAATCGAAGCCATTCCGAACGCCACGTTCGCGGGAATCTTTCCATCACCGCTTCTACGAGTTGTCGCTCTTCCCTACCGTTGACGCCTACCCACGCCAAAGCCACCTTTCCCACTCCCAGATCCACCAAACGCCTGCCCAGCTTGCTCACAACGTAATAGTGTTGCTTCGGCACACTGACTTGAAGAATTTCGAGTTCACGTTCGTTTAGCCCCACCCGCTCGTAAAAGGCACGTGAGCCCGGAGTTTTGGACTCCGCGTTGGGTAGGAGGATCTTTGTGGGACAGTTCTCCAGCACAACATCCGAGATTTCAGAATTCGCGATATCGCTGATCTGTTGAGTAGCCATCACCACGACCGCGTTCTTGCGCCGCATCGTCTTCAACCAGTCGCGCATGCGGTTGCGGAACAAAGAGTGCTGCAAATAGGACCAAGCTTCGTCAAGCAGGATAAGAGTTGGAGAACCATCGAGCCGCTGCTCAATGCGCCGGAAAAGGAAAAGCAAGACGGGGATCACTGCCTTGTCATCGAGTTGCATCAGGTTCTCGGTTTCGAAGCTGAGAAAGCGGCCATCTCCGAGCATGTCGTGGTCGGCATCAAGGAGTGAGCCCATCGGACCCATAACCGTAAAGTGCTGCAGAGCATCCCGGATCTCCGTGTCCTGAACATTGGCAGAGAGTTCGGTCAGCGTTCTGGTTGGCGAAATTTGAAGTCGGAGAACGGCATCTGTAACGGCGTTTCTATGTTTTGGCGAGAATTTCAGCCCGTTCAACTCACACAATACTTCGATCCATCCGACGGCCCACTGAACATCTGAATCAGAATCAACGTCTCGCAACGGACAGAAGGCGAGATCAGTTTTTGGACCGGCCAGATCATAGAACTCTCCGCCTGCAGCCTCAGTGAGCATCCAAACCGAATACCCGCGATCGAAAGCAAAGACTTGTGCACGCGGGTAACGGAACCATTGGGCAGCGATCAAGCCGAGAGCAGTGGATTTACCGGCGCCGGACGGACCCACGACAAGAGTGTGACCGAGATCCGAGACGTGCAGGTTGAAGCGATATGGAGTGGCTCCGCTCGTCGCGGCGTATAGCAGGGGCGGACTCTCTTTGGGCATCAGAGCAGATGGATTGTGACGGAGCCCCGCCCAAACGGAAGTAATTGGAAGCATGTCCGCAAGGTTGAGAGAGTGCAGGATGACGCGCCGGACATTGCGATAGCCGTCGCCGGGCAGAGATCCCCTCCAGGCCTCAACCGCATTAACCGTTTCGACGCGACAGGAGAACCCCAGATTTTGAATCGTCTTCATTACTGCACGGGAATTCTCGAGAAGACGATGCAAGTCTTCATCGAGGCAGACGATATTAGCCGAGTACTGTGCGAACTGAACATCGCCGGCTGCCGCGATACTCATCGCCTCTTCGGCGTCCGCCGCCATATGCTGGGCGTGGATGTTGACAGCTCCGGCCTGACTTTTCAGGATCTGATCTTTCCAACCTCGTACTCGGGAGCGCCATTTCTTATGCCGGGTGAACTCATCTTGGGAAAACCATCGATTGCGATGACTCGGGCGTGTTTTCGCCCAATTTGGGGCTCGATGCCGCCGAAGAAGTCCTCGCACGCGAGAATTTCGTTTAGGTAACACGGGAGATCAGGAGAGGCGAATGGGTGATCAAGCCCACTCACGCACCGTCGGAAATACCGCAAGAGCCGGTCATGCGTTTGGGAGGAACCATCGTCGTCCGTCAACGTAATGCGTTGCAGTCGCTCTGTGCGAAAAAGCTGCGCGAACACATTCTCGAAAGCATCGACTCGGTTCCGGAAGTACTCAAGCGTTTGTTGGGCGGTTCGAGTGGTGCTGTATGCGGCCCCGCCCTCGAACATCCAGCCTTTCATTCTCTGTTCCGCTTCGGCGGGTGGCAGGTAGGTGAGCGTAAGGAAATATTCGGATTCGAAATGTGCTCCTTCCTGCATGAATTGTTGCCGGCGTTCGTCGTCGATAATTCGGGTGATCGGGTCGGGGAATGCGCCGTTTTTCGGGTAGCCTGGCGCGATAGATCGGATCGCGTCACACTGAATCATCCATCCGCTTCCGAGACGCAGGACGGAATTGAAGCGGGCGCTAAGTGCATCCATCTCGGCAGCCGCAGCGGACATCATGTCAGGCCCTCGATATGTCCAACCCATCAGGAGCGATCCGTCCTGCTGGAGCAGCACTCCGTCTTCGATCAACGCGAATGGAAGCAGAAGGTCCGCGAGACCGCGTGGCTTCCGTCGGTGTTCAAACTTCTGCATTTCCCTCAATCTCCTTTCTGATTTGTTCTGGTTAGGAAGGTACGCAAGCACGAGCGCCGGCGCACCCCCAACCTCTTCACCGCCAGCGAACTGGCGTTTGCAGACAACGTGAGTAGATCCCACTCTTCGCGGGATAAAACGAGTGGTAGCGTATGTGGCGGAAGTACACTTGGCGGAGAAGCGGGTCCGCCTTGCCCATCCGCTGCAGAACTGCCACTGCGCTGATCCAGAAGCAGACGGCTAGCGCGAGCCCCCACCATGTCCCGAGGCTGAATGCCAGACTGACCGCCGTCAGCACGGTAATGAGTACCACCTCGCGATCCGCTCCGAGGATCTGGTTCGGGCGATTCGCGGACTGGTGGATGGTTATCTCTCTGGGGAGATCGGCAGACGCCATACTAGACCACCGCGGCGTTAACGCCGAACGCGCTCGCGAGCATTGGCGCGGCAAATACAAGGACGGAGACGACGAGGCCAATCATGCAGGCACGCCTTCCGAACTCTGTTAGTTCGCCGCCCCACAGCATCGCCCCGCCGGCGATGGCGATCCCGATCAGCCCGATTGCATACGCGACGGGGCCGGTCAGCGACGTTGCGATGGCCGTCATGGGCGCCTCCCAGGGGAGGTTGCCTCCGGCGGCGGCGTGCGCGCGAATACCGAACGCGAGCGCCAAAGTGAATAGTGTGGCGAGTCTGGAGCCCAGACCCGATTTCGTATTAGGAACAGATGTCATCTTCTTATTGCCTCCAGATTCAATTGCTGCTACACAAGCTCGGCCACATACCGGCCATCCCGGTACCCGGTTACGAGCAAGACTTCTCTGACCTTTCTTCCGGCCGCGAGTTCGGGCTCTTCGTCCACGAAGACCACCAAATCCACCGCCTCAGCGATCAAATGTTGCTGCGGAGCGCTTGTGGCCTCTGCCACGAGACTCTCCAGACGGATTAATCCACTCATTGCGTCGTTAGCGTGGATCGTCGCCGCCCCACCGGGGTGACCGGTGTTCCACGCCTTGAGAAGCGTATGCGCCTCCCCGCCTCTCACCTCGCCCACAACGATGCGCGTCGGCTTGAGGCGCATGCAGGCCCGCAGGCATTCCAGCATCGTCGTGGAACCCACAGCTCTCAGATCGAGGTAGTTCCGTACGGGACACTGCAACTCAGTGGTGTCCTCGATCGAGATCACGCGATCATTCGGTGTCAACGTCGCGAGCGCATCGAGAATGGCGTTCACGAGAGTTGTCTTGCCACTCCCGGTTGAACCCACAACCAAAATGTTCTTTCTCGCGCACACAGCGGCGCGGATGATTTCCGCGTGATCAAGTCCATCGATCAACGCGGCGAAGTCGCTGTTTCGGCGAAGTCGGTTCCTTGGGTCGTCTCTATCGGAAAGAATGTGACCTGCTTTGTACTCCTCCAGCGTGAACACGCGTTTTGGCCGCAGACGAATAGCGAAAACTGGTCGTCGAACTACTGGGGGAACGATAGCCTCGAATCGGCTCCCGTCCATAGGCAATTCCGTTTCAAGGATCGGATGGTCGTGATTCAAGACTGTCCCTCGCCATGCGGCAACAGTTCCGAGCGCGCTCGCCGCTGCCGCCGGGGACATCTCTCCGATTCGGGTGAATCCTTCCCCCATCCGCTTCGCCCAAAGCGAAGAGTCAGGATTGAGAAGGATGTCTTCTGCGCGCTCATCGGCAAGCAACTTGAGGACGACTTCCCCAAATTCGCGCCGAAGTTTCACTTCCAATCGTTGATGCTGCTCGTCATTAATTGCCGCTGCAATACTCATTTTGACTTTTGATTGCGCCGTGTTATTATTCCGCCAAGAGGGCGGAAACTCTGCCAATTTCGCACCCTCTGAAGGGAAGGGCTTTTGGAACGGCCTTTCCGAACGTGGTGTCGAATGTTTTTTTGTTGAGAAGAAGGTGCAAGAAATTAAAAAGGCAGAGGACCTCCCCCATGCAATACGTCACGATTCCCTTTGATTTCGAGAACTTAGCAGGAGAAGAGAGAGCAGCGGTTGTCCCCATATGCATCGAACGAGCAGACCGCGACGGACGAGAAATCGCGTGGGGCTGGTTCGAAGCAGTGGAAGCCGTGCAAGACCCCTTGAGGCGACTCGCACGATCATGGCTGGATGACGTCTGGCGTGTGTCAGAACTGGCGGAAGCCACTGTACATACGTTGTGGTGCCGGCACGAGAATGATTTCGGCAGGCGACCGGGCAGCCGAGTGCTGGCTCAAGCGAAATGGTACGCGCGGGATCTTCAGGCCGGTAGCTGGCAGAGACGGCGAGGTGTTGTCGTAGGCCTCGAAGGATTGGATGAATTATATCGCTCGCGCGTCCTGACGGACCCGGCCCAGCATGAAGATCTTTACC
Source organism: Bryobacteraceae bacterium (assembly GCA_051000095.1). Lineage (GTDB taxonomy): Bacteria > Acidobacteriota > Terriglobia > Bryobacterales > Bryobacteraceae > JBBSHP01. The sequence continues at coordinate 31,798 of JBPCOQ010000151.1, forward strand.
AGCGAGAGATGTATTTTAAGGCACTCAGCGAGAAGCTTGAGGATGCGGGTCAGGGAGATGTGAATCAGATGCTGACGTTCGTTCGCGACGGTTGCACCTGGGCGGAGATCGGCGAGCAACTCGGAAAAGATCCGGATGCGGCAAGGATGAAGTTTCGCCGGTGGATCAATCGCTTCCTTCCAGGTGCGGTTCGGCCCTCTGTTGGAAGGCCAGTATAAACTTCGCATTGGAAAGCCCTACACATCTCTGGGGTTCGTTGCCATAATGTGTTGAGTTGATGGACGAAACACCCGAGGAAAAATACAACCGCATTGCCGCCGCCGTTCGAGAGACGATTCTCCGGGACTTTCCCAATCCGAATCGGGACGGCTGCCCTGGCACCGCAAAGCTGCGGCAGGTGGCAGCTCGGCGTACGGTCGTTGAGGACAACGATTGGCAGCACATCACGCACTGTTCGCCTTGTTACGGCGAGTTCCTTGCGGAGAAGGAGCGCATTCGGGGGGTTCGGCGGAGAGTACAAACTCTCACCGTGCTGGCAACGGCAGCGGTATTGATTCTTTTTGTCGGGGTGGCGGCGTACGTCATGCGCCGGAACGCGCCCGAGCAGATCGCGGGGATTGCTTCTGAGTCTGCGACGCTGGACCTGAAGGAAAGCTCAGGAGTTCGCGGTGACGCGAAGACGCTTGAAAAAGCGATTCCAGTTCTCCCTAGAGGAAGGCTGCGATTAAAGGTCATTCTTCCCTTCGGAAGTGAAGCCGGGAAGTACCAGTTTCAGCTCGTGGATGCAGAAGGGCGGGTACTGAAAACCGGTGACGCGTTTTCAGTGGTCACTGCCGGCACGACGCGAATGACCACCCAACTCGATACGTCGAGTCTGCCTCAAGGGGATTACAGGTTTGCGTTGCGGCAGGAAGCCCTTGACTGGATCATCTATCCGGTGCGGCTGCGTTGACGGAAGCTCGGGCTTGTATTGTGTAGTCGCCACGCGTTTCTAGTCCCCACGCGTTTCGCGGTGGGGGTTGGCCGCTCACTCCATGGGGTTGAAGAAACTGCCCGGAGGGCAGAAGATCAGCGCAGAGACAACCCGTTTAGCGAAAAGATGCTTTTACGCTTACATCGGATCGGGTTTTAGGGGCAGTCGTTCTTGGGACAGACACACCTAATTCCCCGGTTCACACCGGACTGTGTTAACTCCGATCAACATAGAACACGGCACGCGCCGGATAACTGCGGACTGTGAATCTTTCTTCGATTCCTGTCGAGGCGAATTTTCGGGTCAGATAGTCATCGGCGGTCGGCGGACAGGGTTCGGGCAGACGTGCAGCTTGCCCTTGCCCTTGGCCCTTCACCGATGTGGTGTAATGTGGTGAGGCCGCGTCAGTGGTACGCAGTATGAAGGGGCAAAAGACCGAAGGAAACAAGGAAAAACCTGATGGTGCGGATACGGTGCGCGCTTCGATCAGCTTTCCGGCTGAACTGTACGGCACGCTAGAGATCATTGCGAAAGAAAAGAAAGTGTCGCTGGCCTGGGTGGTTCGCGACGCAGCCGAAAAGTACGTCGCGGATAAATGGCCGCTGTTTGGGAAACGAACCTGAAGAACCGAATGTCTATTGAACATAATTACAGCATCCGGTTCATTGCTTCATTGGCGCTCCGTGAGAAGCAGATTCAGCAAAATTATCGGCCCATCATAGCAGTCCATAAATGGTTCGCACGACGCCCTGGAACACTCTTCCGGGGGCTGCTGTTGTCAGAGTTTGGGAAGGCACCCGTCGAGGACATCTATTATCGGCCACACAGCTTCGAAGGCGTCAGGATCGCCGATCCGTTTATGGGGGGCGGGACACCGCTGCTCGAAGCTAACAGAATCGGGTGTGATGTCGTCGGAATGGATATCAATCCCATGGCGGCCTGGATCGTCCATGAGGAAATCGATGCGCTCGATCTTAATGCGTACAAAAAAAAAGCGGGCGAACTTCTCGATCATCTCTCAGTAGAGGTTGGCCATCTCTACAAAACGCGCTGTCCGATCACGGGCCGCAAGGATGCAGACGTCAAATATTTTCTTTGGGTGAAAACAGGCGTCTGCTCAACTTGTCGGAAGGCTTTTGATTTGTTTCCTGGTTACACGCTGGCAGAAGACGCCCGGCATACGTCCTACGTTCTGGTGTGTTCGTCCTGCGGCGATCTTAACGAGGTTAGTGACCCACACCATCCTGGTGCTTGCCAGTGCGGGACGTCTTTGATGATCCAAGGTCCCGTAAGCAAGAATAGATGCGCCTGTCCTCACTGCGGTCATTTGAACCGTGCGCCCTTCGACGAAGATGGGCCTCCATCACACCGTTTGTTTGCGCTCGAATACTACAACCCTGATCTGAAGGATCGCCCGGGACGTCTTTTCAAGAAACCGGACAAAGATGATCTTGCTCGCGTGAAGGCTGCAGAAAAGGCATGGGGTGCCTTGACGCCACGGTACGTTCCTGAGGATGCGATCCCTGATGGGGACGAATCCTCACGCCTGCACCGTTGGGGCTATAAACAATTCCGGCAACTTTTCAACGTCCGTCAGTTGCTCGGTCTTGAAACAAGCGCCCGAATGATTTCCCGGATCAAGGATTCGCGGGTCCGCCGCGCTTTGGCGACGAATTTGTCAGATCTCTTGCGCTACCAGAACATGCTTTGCCGCTATGACACGATGGCGCTGAAGTCGCTCGATGTATTTTCGATCCATGGGTTTCCGGTTGGTTATATCCAGGTTGAATCGAATCTGCTCGGGCTCAGAAACGGCAACGCACTGCCGGTGGGGTCTGGCGGGTGGATCAACATCACAGAAAAATATACAAAGGCGAAACGTTACTGCACGGACCCCTTCGAGGTCGCCTTCAACGGCACTAAGAAAACGACGATCCCGATACGTGGGGAATGGATCGGCGACACCAACCCTGAACATCCATCGGCCCACGCGCGAAAGATTGATATAACCTGCGCATCAGCGACAGCGGCGGAGCTGGAGTCATCAAGCCTCGATGGCGTTTTCACGGACCCACCTTACTTCGGAATGGTCCAGTACGGCGAGCTGATGCACTTTTGTTATGTCTGGCTGCGGAAGCTTATGGGAAAGGACTTCCCCGGCCTCGAACAAATCAGCACGCGCCATGCACAGGAACTCACCGGTAACGACACCGCAGAACGGAATCTCGCCCATTTTGCAGAAGGGCTTGCCAATGTATATACGCGTATGGCGCGGGCTCTGAAGCCCGGAGCGCCACTGGTATTCACCTATCATCACAACCGTCAGGAAGCCTATCTGGCCGTCGGGATGGCCATCCTTGATTCAGGGCTCACATGCTCGGCGTCGCTGCCATGTCCGGCTGAGATGGGCGGCTCGATCCACATACATGGGACAGGCTCTTCTATCGTGGATACCGTATTCGTCTGCCGTGACCGTGGCACGACGCCTCGCGCCTGGCTATTCGAAGATGCGGATGGACTCGCTGCGATCATGGCGGAAGAATTGAAAGAGCTTCGCGCGGCTGGCATGAAACCCACGGCAGGCGATATCAGGTGTATAGTATTTGGACACATAACGCGGATGGCAATCTGGCAGAGCAGGGAGGTATGGGACCCCGCTCTGCCGGTTGAAAAAAAACTGGCGATCTTCCGTGCCGCGATGAATGCGATAACCACACTGGAGCAGGTAACCCAGCGGCTGGAAGGGGCGACCGTAACTCCCTTCCTTATGGTCGGCGGTCTCTTCACCGAACAAGAGGCGAGGAGACCAGTCGATGCCGTTGCGTTTTGATGCTGATTACACCAATCCGAACCTGTCTTTTGATCCCCTCATTGAAGAAGTCTTTGGGGAACTGAAGTCGAGCTTTCTGGAAATGCCGCGCGGGGAAGGATTTATCGATTACGCGACGTTTGAGCGAGGCTATCAGGCACTGAAACGCGCTACCGGCGATTTCGTTGATGTGACAGCGACGACCGTCGAGGTTGCGATTTAAGATGCTCCCATAGCCTTCGTTGTGTTTCGATCCATTCTTGGTTTCACGCCTCCGGAATGGGCGTACGTCACAACCGAAATGACGGGCATCGTCGTAGACCAGGGTGCTGCCCGCTCCATTGATCGCAATATGCGCCTGAAGCCTCTCACCCCGCGCCCGATGAGAGCAATCCTGACCGATCAGCGCATCCGGGCAATGATCGAAGCTGGCGTGAAGACACTGCTTGAAGGAGTGCAAACTCATGTCCCCAGCCTTCTTCATCGCCTCGATAAGGCCGATACGAAAGAGGGCATGAAAAGTCTACAGCCTGTCGCCGATCTCGGCGTACCGTACCCGGTGCTGCTGTACGAACGCTTTCTCGGCAGGCCGTTCGCATCACATCGCGACTCAGTGAGCGAGCTGGTTGGTGAAGTAGTCGAGGCTGCCGTAAAGGACGTTCTGACGGAGGCCAAAGTGAGTTTCCGGGAAACGAAAAGGGCCGAACGGATTACGGGATTCGACCAGGCACCCGACTTTATTATTCCTGACGAATTCAGTCCCGCCGCTTTGATTGAGGCAAAACTTACTGAGGACGACGGCACGGCCCGCGATAAGGTAAGCCGCGTTCAGCGACTGCGGACACTGCGAGACGAAACCGGCCAATCGTACGACGTTATCGCGTGTATCGCCGGACGCGGCTTCAAGGTCCGAAGCGAAGATATGCGTCGATTGCTTCGTGCGACTGATGGCAAAGTGTTCACTTTGACTACAATGCATCTCCTCATAGATGAGACGCGGATTCGCGAGTACCGGACGAGGTGATGCGATGATCCTGACCGACAACGAAACCAAGGTTGACCTTCTTAACTACGAAGCTATTGCCACGACTATCGTGGAATTGCTGCGACATCGGCCCGAGCAGCCCATGACCATCGGTGTCCACGGTGACTGGGGCGCGGGCAAATCCAGCGTTTTGGAGATGATAGAGGCCGGAATGGCCAAGGACTCAAAGGCCCTCTGCCTCAAGTTCAATGGCTGGCGGTTTCAGGGTTTTGAGGATGCGAAGATTGCCCTGATCGAGGGCATAGTAACAGGATTATTGGACAAGCGCCCGATGCTGACCAAGGCCACGCAGGAGGTCAAAGAAGTCTTCAAACGCATTGATTGGCTCAAGGTGGCGAAGAAGGCGGGCGGCTTGGCGCTTACGGCTCATACTGGAATCCCCATGCCCGGACAATTCGGGGATCTCGTTCATGCCGTGCAGGCGCTGATCCCCGACTCGCTCAAGGAAAAGAAAGAGAGCGCGGGCTCAGATAAGGAGACGAAGGGCTTCCTGAAGCCGAAAAGTGAGAGTAAACGCGCCCCAAAGGAAATCGAGGAATTTCGCAAGGCCTTCGACAAACTGCTGAAGGCCGCCGACATCGATCAGCTTGTCGTGCTCATTGATGATCTAGATCGATGTTTGCCGGATACGGCGATTGAGACGTTGGAGGCTGTGCGCCTCTTCGTCTTCACCGCAAGAACGGCCTTCGTCGTCGCAGCGGATGAGGCGATGATCGAATACGCCGTCCGAAAGCATTTCCCCGATCTGCCGGACACGACAGGTCCGATGACGTATTCGCGCAATTACCTTGAAAAGCTTATTCAGGTACCGTTTCGGATTCCGGCACTGGGCGATATCGAGACGCGGATCTATGTGACGCTGTTGCTGGCCGGAACTGTGCTCGGCGAGAACGATCCAGCGTTCAACAGCCTCATCGCGGCGGCACGTGAACGTCTGAAGCGACCCTGGACCAGCGCGCCGTTTGACAGTGCCGCAGCGAAACTTGTGTTGGGCGACAAATTTGACTCGGTGCAGGGCGAACTCTTTCTAAGTGAGCAGATTGGCCCAACCCTTGCCAGCGGTACCAGTGGCAATCCCCGCCAGATCAAACGCTTCCTGAACGCCATGATCCTTCGTCAGCGGACTGCCCAGGCACGAGGTTTCGGTGATGAGGTCAAATTGCCCGTCTTGGCAAAGCTGATGCTCGCAGAGCGCTTCCTGCCGGGTTTCTTCGACCAGATTGGCTCAGCAGCCGCATCATCCGCCGACGGGCAATGCCCCGACATAGCACACCTTGAAGCGCTCAGCCCTCAAGTCAAGGCGGATTCAGCGATTGAAAACGCTTTTCCAGCAGAGACAGGCAAACCGACCTTTCAGCCAACTAATCGCCTGAGGGAGTGGCTGTCATCGGCGGCGATCCGGTCGTGGGCACAGGTGCAGCCGCCAGTTGGCGAGTCGGATCTTCGGCCATATCTTTTCGTCGCCAAAGATCGGAAGGATTATTTCGGCGCAGCCACGGTCCTCGGACACCTGGCGAACGTCGCTGAGAAGTTGCTCGGCCCCCGAATCACTGTGCAGCCGCTCGAACCCAGTCTCCGCAAATTGGCCCTTCCTGAGGCGCTGCAGATTTTCGACGCGGTTCGCGGAAGGATTGTGGGGACGGATAGCTTCGATACGGAACCAAATGGCGCTGCAGGTATGGCCGTGCTGGTGAAGGCTCATCCGAGTTTACAATCGGCTCTTCTAAACTTTTTGGAAAACATGCCAGTTCAGCGCCTCGGGCCATGGGTTTGCAAAGGTTGGGAGGGCGTCATTAAGGATTCGGATGCGGGACAACGATTTGACCGTCTCCTCGGGAAGTGGGCAAAGGAAGGAACTCCGATGCTTAAAGGTGCAGCGCAGGCTGTATTGAAGACGAGACAAAAGCTCAACTGATCATGGGCACTTCAAACTCATATGGAGGACCCGGCGGCGGAACGCCGCTGATCCCAAGCTGGCTTGGTCCGGATGCCGGGATTTCGCCTGACGATGGTGCCGCCCCGCTACCGAACCCCAATGGTCCATTGCCAGTGCCGCCTGCTCCCGAAAGGCCAGCTGTACCGCCGGTAGGTGCATCTGACCGATTTAGCGCCCCTAGAGGAAATTTCTCCCGTTTCGCATCGTCCGGGGGAAGTGACCGTGCCAGTCTGGGCCGCGCGGTCTCGCGGTATGTATCGACTTCGACCGGCGGCGCCAAGCAGGCTGCGCAGAGGATGGGTGCGTCCCGCCGAACAGCTACCGGACTCTTAAACTTCCTCGGCACAGCCGTAAGTAGCGGCGCACGTGAAGCACTGCGAACGCTGAGGCTCGAAGGCCTCGCGGGGCGGCCCATTGACGAGATTTTTCTTGCGCTCACGGATTACATCTGCCCGGATGGGGGAACAGTGGATGAGGGGATTGCCCGAGAAGCTTTCATCGAGACCATTGCAGACTTGGCCGAGGCTGGCGTGACCGATCTCGATTCCCTTACCGCTGATCAGATGCAAACGATATTTGAAATGTATGCCACGAATGCGATTGCAGCCCGTCTCTGCAACGATATCGGCGCGAACGCCATAAACCTTCCGTCTGACGCGCGGGCGGCTATGAGTCTGCAGGAACAGCTGCATGACTTTATCGCCCGCGGCGTCGCGGATGCGCTCAGCTCAGCGCGTGCGGGGCTCGAAGCACTAACGCCGCAAAACGTTCTCGGGTTCGTTACGACGGTATATGAGCAGGCATTCGGTATCTTGCAGAGCCTTGGCGAGGCGGAGGCGGACCGGTCATGAGACGGCACTTACTGATAGGGCGGATGGGGCCCGATGACACCGTGGAAATTCCGGCGGAGGCGGAGGAGCTATCCACTGAGGTGCAACTAGTCGCATCCAAGATGCGTTTCGATCTTGGGATTGGACGGGCGCTCGATGATATGGCCCGCTCAGGAATATATCCTACAGAAATCGGATTGGATCTTCTCGTGTTGGCGGCGCTCGTCCATGGAGCCGATACGCGGATTTCCCGCACATCGGAGTCGCAGGATTCATGGACCAGGGAGATTCGACTTGTCGTTCCAGTCAGTGACGTGCCCAAGTGGTCGGAGACCGTGGGGCTGCTGCAGCGGATGCTTAATTTCCTAACAGGTGACCTCTGGACGGTAGCCTTTCGAATGCGGCCTATAAGGTTTGCTACTGCCGTCAGGAGTCGCCCGAACGGGCTGCCGCCGTTGCGTTACACGGAACTTAGCCTATTTTCTGGCGGGCTCGATAGCCTGATAGGTTCTATTGATCTTCTCGAACGCGGTCGAATCCCGCTATTGATCAGTCACGCGGGCGAGGGCTCGACGAGTGATGCGCAAAATAAACTCTACGAGGCCCTCAGGAAACAATATGCCGACATCGCGTTAGCGCGACAACGGATATGGATGAGCTTCAGACAGCGGCTTGTATCTGGTTCCGGCGGTGAAAATACAACCCGAGGGCGCTCGTTTCTGTTCTTTGCATTCGGGCTAACCGTAGGCTCGGGTGTTGGTGGTGAGTTCACGCTTCTGGTCCCGGAGAACGGCCTTATCGCTCTAAATATTCCACTCGATCCTCTCCGCCTCGGCTCCAACAGTACACGCACCACACATCCCTTTTATATGGGCTGCTGGAACAAACTGGCAGGCCTCTTGGGTATAACAGCCCATATCAGAAATCCCTATTGGGATCGGACAAAAGGTGAGATGGTTGCTGAATGTGCCAATCGGGCGTTGTTGATCAGCTTGGTCCCGAAGTCTATGTCCTGTTCCTCGCCATCAAAGGGTCGTTGGAAAAAGAAGGGAGTGGAACACTGCGGTTACTGTCTGCCTTGCCTCATCAGGCGTGCAGCTATCAGGCGAGGGCTGGAAAAAGATGACACGACGTACACGCTCGCGGACCTGTCAAGCCACATGCTTGATACACGTAAAGCTGAGGGACAGCAGGTCAGGTCCTTTCAGTTAGCAATCGCTCGATTGCAAGCAAAACCAAATTTAGCGCCGCTACTGATTCACAAATCAGGCCCGCTGATCGATCAAACGACGGAACAGCAGAAAGCTCTTGCGGGTGTATACAGCCGTGGACTAAACGAGGTCGGAATGGTACTCGAAAATGTCCAGACCCACCCCGTTTAAGACTGATGCGACTCGTCGATCTTCATTGTCACCTCGACCTCTATCCCGATCCGGCGAAGGCCGTCGCGGAAGCCGCTTCTGCACGCGTGTACACCCTGACTGTGACCACCACTCCCAGGGCGTGGCCCCGAAACCGTATCCTGACTGAATCTACCGACTGCGTGCGTGCAGCCCTCGGATTGCATCCTCAGCTTGTTGCTGAACATTCAAAGGAGGTCGCGTTATGGGAACAATACTTACCAGAAGCCCGATATATCGGAGAGGTTGGGCTTGATGCAGGACCCCGGTATTTCCGCTCGCTTGACCTTCAGAAGCAGGTATTCGAACGCATCCTTCGCATGTGCGCGATGACAGGAGATAAGATTTTGAGCGTACATAGTGTCCGCGCGACGAAAGCTGTCTTGGATCTTATAGAGGCCACATTGCCACCGAAACGCGGAACGGTGGTACTTCACTGGTTCACGGGACAGCCGAGCGAAATACGCCGGGCCGTGGAATTGGGCTGTTACTTTTCCGTAAACGCCGCGATGCTCGCAACCGAAAGGGGGCGGGCTGTGATCGTGACAATTCCCGAGGATCGACTTTTGACCGAGACCGACGGGCCGTTTACCTCCACGGACGGAAGACCATCTCGGCCCAGTGATGTCCAGGGTCTACTGCAAGATCTCGCCAGAGTACTCTCGACTTCCGCCTCCGACTTATCGATGCGGGTTTTGACGAATCTTAAGCGTTTGGTTACAGCGGCAGGCGATCCATTAGCGTTCAAGATAGTTGAATAGTGTTCGGAGCTTAATCGTGACCGATGTTTTCTTATATTTCGCGTACGGCTCTAATATGTACAGTTGCCGCCTTCGGCAGCGGACACCGTCTGCCGTTCCCGTCGAAACTGGTTACTTAGAAGCGTATCGATTGACTTTCGATAAGGTCAGCGATGATGGTTCTGGAAAATGTAACATTACTCCGGCGACAGCCACCGACCGGGTCTACGGCGTACTTTTCAGAATCGACATAGCCGATGCTCACGCTCTCGACCGCGCCGAGGGCTTGGGGAGGGGTTATCAGAGAGGCGAGGTACTTATTGTGGGACAAACTGCCTCGCATAAAGCAACTACTTACCTTGCGGACCGGACCGATACGCTCCTGCAGCCCTATGACTGGTACAAAGAATTTGATCAGCGACAATCGTAAATCCTGCTGACGGCGATTATTATTCCCTATCTAAAAGCAAGCTGAGACGATGCGGAAGCGCGTAGGAGAGCGCTTCCGCCGATGGTCACAGACCAACAGATAAGGAGGCTTAAGGAGGCTATACAAGTTGTTGAATACGGAACAGACGCAACAGATCGCCGCCGCCAAGGCGGGAATGGATGTAAAAACCGCGCGGAAGTATGCCAAGGCAAGACGGCTGCCGAGTGAGATGAAGAAGGAACGGCATTGGCGGACCAGGCCGGATTGGTTCGAGCCGGTGTGGGCTGGGATCCAGGAGCAGCTACGGACCAACCCTGGGCTGGAAGCAAAGACGATTTTTGCCGCGCTACAGCGGAAGCAGCCAGAGCGCTTCGCTGACGGGCAACTCCGGACACTGCAGCGCAAGATCAAACATTGGCGTGCCCTGGAAGGACCGCCGCAGGAAGTGTACTTTGTGCAGGAACATCATGCCGGTGAAGTATGCGCTTCCGACTTCACGCATTTAACAGAACTGGCCGTCACCATCGGTGGCCAGAGCTTTCCGCACATGCTGTATCACTTCGTGCTGACGTATTCCAACTGGGAGACCGGAACGATCTGCCACGCGGAGAGTTTCGCCAGCCTAAGTGAAGGTCTGCAGCACGCATTCTGGGAGTTGGGAGGAGTCCCTGTTTTCCATCGCACCGACCGGATGACCGCGGCGGTGAACAACCTGACCGAAGCCGCCCAGTTTCAGAAGAGCTATCAGGCGTTGCTGCGGTACTACGGGATGGAAGGACAGCGGATCCAAACCGGCCAGCCGAATGAAAACGGAGACATCGAGCAGCGCCACCACCGTTTCAAACGGGCTCTGGATCAAGCGCTGTTACTTCGTGGCAGCCGTGACTTCAGCACTCAGGAGGAGTATCGGACTTTCCTGGGAAAGCTGTTCGAGCAGCTGAACAGCGGCCGCAAGCAGAAGCTAGCCGAAGAGATGGATGTGCTCCGGCCCTTGCCGGCGCGGCGATATGAAGGTGCGAAACGCGTCCGCGTGCGAGTGAACGGAGGTAGTTTGATTGCGGTCGAGCGGAACAACTACTCGGTCCACAGCCGGTTGATCGGCGAGATTGTCGAGGCACGGGTTTACACCGGCCACATTGAGGTTTGGTACGGCGGCCAGAAACTGGACCAGATGCCGCGCCTGCCAGGCCGGTCTCATTACCGGATTGATTATCGTCACATCATTGACTGGTTGGTGCGGAAGCCGGGAGCGTTTGCCAACTACCGGTATCGGGAGCAACTGTTTCCGACCAGCCGTTTCCGGAAGACTTATGATCTGTTGCAGGAAGTCTCACCTCGGCGCTGCGATCGCCGCTACCTGGAGATCCTGGAGCAGGCCGCGAAAGAAGGAGAAGTTCAGGTTGACGATGCATTACGGCTGCTGCTTCAAACCGCCGCGGGCAAGCAGACCATCGTCAACAAGGAAGCTTTCTCCGAGTTTCTGAACCGGTGCGAGCAAGCGCCCGCCATCACGGATGTTCACATTGACGAGGTGTCGCTGGCAAGCTTCGATCTACTGTTCAGCCAAGCCGGTGTTGAGGTGTGGCAATGAGCGAAATGGCCGGCATCAAAGCGGAGTTGACGCAGAACCTGAAGCATCTACATTTACCCACGATCCGGGAATGCTATGAGGATGTGGCGCGACAGGCAGAGCGGGAAACACTCAGCTACGAGCGCTATCTACATGAGGTGGTGCAGCGGGAGTGTGACGAGCGGCTGGAAAACAGAACAGCCAAGATGCTGCGCGAATCCCAGCTACCGCTAGAAAAATCGCTGGAGATGTTCGATGTCCGGCGGCTCCCGTCTAAAGCAGCCCGGCAGATGCGCACGTTGTTGGACGGCGGTTTTCTGGATCGCACAGAGAACGTTCTCGTATTCGGCAATCCCGGAAGCGGAAAGACGAACCTGCTGCAGGCAGTGGGTCAGGAGCTGATCCGAAAAGGGCGGCGGATCCTGTTTATCACTTGCGAGATGCTCGTGCAAGAACTGCTGATCGCCAAGCGCGATCTCAAGCTGAGCAAGCTCATTAAGAAGTATGCCCGTTACGAAGGAATGATCATCGACGATCTAGGTTACATCCGGCAAACACGCGAAGAAATGGAGGTGGTCTTCACTCTTCTGGCGGAGCGCTATGAGCGAGGTAGCGTTTTGCTGACCAGCAATCTTCCGTTTTCCAAATGGGAAGGGATCTTCAAAGATCCGATGACAACAGCGGCGGCGATTGACCGGCTCGTTCACCACAGCATCATCATTGAGCTCAACATACCCAGCTACCGGTTGGAACAGGCCAAGAACAATATCGACGGCTTAGAAAACCCCCACAAGGAGGAAAAGACAAACACCCAAGACGACGCGGGTCACCTACCACACGACCACGAGGCATGACTGTCGTCAGGCAAGACGCCGGTAAATGTCGTTATCGAACACAGCCTTCGGTAACAATTACCATGAGGCAACAATAGGGAAATATAGTTGTCGTCAATAGACCCAGGTACTTGACGCTGATCAGAATTCGTAATTCGCGGTGCAATCGAACACACCCTTCCTGAAGCTCATATTCGAGGTATCCAGCTTACAAGTTCAAAGCCGGACCCTGATCCGACGCGAACTCAGAGGAACAGGGCTCTACTGCTCTCCACCCCGGAATCGCCGTCTTCTATCTGACTTGCCAAATCGAACAAAAGCCTTCTGGGGCAACTACGAGCTAAGCGTCAGTTGCCCGAAGTAAGCATTGGCGGACTGAAACGTCTGGAATTTCTTCCCCTGTCGGTTGCTCAGCTCCATTTCACCAGCGCTGTCGGTCCAATGATGGCCGATTACTTCTTTCTTCCTCGTCGATGATCTTTAACCATTAGGCCCCCTAATGAATAGGGCTAAGGAGCGTCTGATCAAACTACAACGAGTTCGCCACACTGGTGGCGGCTACCAACTGAGTGTCTTTACCTAGAGCAAATTCGTCGAGAGACCAGTTAGCCTCTATGTCCGGAGAAATGCCATGCCCTTCGTACCGGTTTCCATGCCAGGTGACGTAGGCAGCCTTGGGGAGAATGACCATGTAGCCTTCGCCCACTTTGAACCCTGATCCGGGAATTAGCCGTCCGGCGGTCTCGGTTCCAACAATTTTTGCGAGATTATTTTCCTTCGCGAACGCCGTCACCATCTCGCCGGCGCTGACCGTGTGCTCATTTACCAGAATCACAACCCGACCGTGCCACTGCTGAGCCGGTAAGCCTTCCGAAACCAGTAGCACCGATGGATCTCGGCGCGCAAACTTCAGCGCCATCATTGCGATCGCCAGCGGATTCGGTAAATTCGTCGGCAGTCGGTCGAGCTTCTTTAGCTCCTCTTTTTTGTAGCCTGTCTCAGCCTTTTTTCGCGAGACGGTGAATCCAATTGGTAGTTTCGCCGGAGTCAAATGGCTCATCAGGCGAAGAACGCCGAGTCCGCCGCCGAGATGTCCACGCAAGTCGAGGATCAATCTATCGCAGTCGGCAAGGCCATTCACGGCAGCGTCAATTTCACGCGCGACGTCCAGCCCAAGAAGGCCTGGCAAGATTGCGACCTTCAAATAACCCAGTCCATCACCGAGAACGGATGAAGCCACCGCCTTCGGCTCAGCATAAGGTTGTTGCCGAGATCGAGGTGCCGGAATGTCAACTTCCAGTTCGGTCTTGCCTGATGGCCGCTGCACGGTGATTCGGGGTTTAGTTCCCATTGGGAACATAGGCTGCTCCGGCGGGACCACCCGCGCGGCATTGATTTCGCTCAACATGTCCAGCGACCTGAGCCCTGCCCTGTGTCCAGGCCCGCCTTCATGCACGTCTTGCACAACCCATCTCAGGCCATCGGGAGTTTCAACCTTGCGGAAATTCGCCCCGATGGCCAAACGAGCCGGAACCCGTCGCACCGATTGATGGAAGAACCCGGTATGACTCGTTCCAAGACTCCGCACCAGATCGTGCATCGCCAGTTCGAACGCCTCCGGATCTGATACGGCTAAGATCCGGTCGCGATCCTTCTTAGCGCGCTCCGGCCACCCCGAGCCGTTGAACGCGGGGTCAAAATAATTTTTCAGGACGGTTTGTGCGGTCTTATCGAAGATTCTTGACCGCTGTTCCGGGCTGAGTTGTTCTGGTCTGTGTAGCAATTTTTCTCGAGCCATCACCAATCACCATGAATCCGGACCAAAAGTACGGCTTTGCCTCATTGCCGAATTCGGTCAGCATTTCCTTCTGCGCGTCCCGCAACGATTCTGCAATCGTCTGTCCGCTCGCAACGTGCTTATAGAAGTGAGCCATGAGCGTCGCCGTAGAGCGGTCGTCAACCTCCCAGAGGCTCGCGAGCACACTCTTTGCACCGGCAACCAGGAAGCTTCGAGCCAGATTCATGATCCCTTCCTCGCCCTGAAGCCGACCAACGCCAGTATCACAAGCTGAAAGAGTCACAAGGTCTGCCGCGAGCCGTGAACGTCTGATCTCCCGTGCCTGCCAGAAGCCGTCATCTGAGGAATTTACTGCCGCGAGCACGAGACCCGCCCGATCTGGTTCGACGAGGTCACTGACGCCGTGTGCGGCGATATGGATGATTCTAAAGTTTTCCAGACCCTCAGCACTCAACGAACTCTCCGAAGCACGGTTTCCTTCCAGGAGCACACTGGAACTGCCGAACACATTGGCTGCGGCAATCACTTCTTGCTGGGCGAATGGCAGCGGCTTCAGATTCATGCGATGTTCGCCGAAGGAAACCTCCCGCGAGTTACTGAGCATGCCAACATTCCTGCTGCTCTCCTGCGGGCTGAAAGCCACACCGAGAAACGGCTTGGTAGGCGCGGACCTCTGCTGGACCGAACGCAGACGGTGAAATACGGTGGCGGATGGGACAGAAGCGATCTGGACGGAGTTGATCCAATACTGGTTGTGCTCATCGCGAAGCGCTGCGAAAGGAACCATGTGGAGCACACCGTCTGGTATGACGGTGACCGATTCAGGGTTGCTTGTCAACGCGGGGGTTACTACGGCTTGGAACAGCGCTCTCGCCACATCGGATGCATCTTCTTTTGCACGAACAGATTTGATGTATTTCTGCGCGAGCGCCTCGATCTCACGGCGCGGCGCGAGCGGGTGAACCTGAACGTGGGCCTTCGTAATCTCAAACGCGTACGAGTGAGCTTCGTCCATCAACACATACTCGATCAACGTCTCGGCGCGGCCAAGTTCGTTCTGGATTGTGCTCAGTGAAACCGGTTTGCCAATACGGGTAACTTCGGCGCGATCCCTCGCATACTCTATGGGAACAAGAGAGCCGTACGCATGATCGAGCTTTGCCTGCAGACGCTTCGTGTCGATCTCAGAATTGGCGGGTCGTCGCAACTGAGCTTGAATCCGCGAAATCTCCTGATCGGCCGGTGTAACGCCCTCGGAAGAATGGTGTGCGCGATGCGAGAGGAGCGTATCGGCCAGAGTTCGTCCCCGCGCTGACTCAACGATTTCAAATGCTTTAGCTGGACTATCAAATGTCGTCAGCGCGAGCCGGAAATGACCCAGGTACACGGTACCCATCGTTTCTATCATGGAGCTTTTGACTCGGGAACTCGGCGCATTAACAAGCATCGATTCGGTCAGAGCCGTGGCCTGAACGTACAAGGCGTTTGCCTTCGCGGGGTGATGAAGCGCGTTCTCGATCTCTGCTTTCTCGGCGATATACAGCGGCAGATCGAGAGCTTCCTGTGCTCTTGTCTGTTGAGCAATCGCGGCCTCGATAACTGCGTTGGCGCGAATCATGTTTCCCTGTGTCTGGTAAACTTTCGCGGCGTAGTACAGCGCTGAAGCCTCCATCCTGGGCAGTGCGGCTCTCCTCGCAACGTCTGCGGTATCAGAAAAGTATTTCGCCGCGGTGCTGAAATCGCCCTTTCGCTGGGCTATCAGGCCAGCCTGGTTCAGCAATTCGGCTTGGGCGCCAAGCGTGTTATCTTTCTTTGCCGATATCATTGTTTCGTCAATCAGGTGTTGGGCCTCCACGAGGCCCGACTCCCTTTGTGGACCTTCTGGCAAGCCGATCAGCGCCCGGATTCGCGCGATGTGTAACTGGATCGGTATGCCCACATTTGGGTCGTTGCGGACTGCATCCGAGGCTCTGTCAAGCACCTTCAGCGCCCGATCGGCCATGCCGTTCACGGTCATGCCGTTGGCAAGCCAGATCGAAAACGTCATGTGAGCTGCAACATCGTGCAGCTCAGCTGCCTTGTTGATGGCACTAAACAGCATCACGCCAGCCGTCCCGAGATCACCATTCACGCCTGCGATAATGCCCAACTGACCGGCCGCTCTGTTCTCCCACTTTGCGTCCCCGATGGATTTGGCGAGATCTCTGATTTGGGAGTAATCGTCCTTGGCCGCAGCCGTATTCAGGTTCAGATCTATTGTGCCCTTTAGCGACAGACCCCGGATTTTCAACAACGGGTCGGCCTGAACCACAGGATTCGCCAGATCCGCTTGAATCTCATGCAGCGCCGTCGAATACGATCCGGCCTCGACATCACGGTGAAGTCGACCGAACTTTGCGTAAAGCTCGTTTCTCTTGTCGCCACTTTCCCTGAAGGCAGCTTCGGCCTGCGCGTACGGCTCCCGTGCCGCGGACCAATTGTTCGCGTCAGCGTACCGGTCGGCCGTTCGCAACAGATCGCGGGGGTCAGCCGCGAAGAGCGGGACGAGGCCGACATTCACGAGAATGAAACAGAACCCCGTTACCGGTTGTACTTGCATACAGGTTTCCCAGCAAATCGCGTACCTTCGTTGGACTCTGAAACTGAAACTGTAGTTTCAACACCCACTGCGAAAGCCCCGATCATTGTTCGGAAAAGCCCGGTTAATTCCCTCCTGCTTGAGGAGATTACTCGGGCCATATGGGGGACCGGACAAGGCGCGCTGTCCAAGCGCAAGTAGATGCAATGGGTTGCGAGAGTTTTGAGGTGGGATTGTTTAATCCGGGAGCCCCGAACTGCGGTCCGGCGATGCTGCCTCGCGTCTGGGATGCTGACGCGCTTTTACGATCTATTCCATGGCTCCGTAAAGAAAATCGCGATGGCAGGAACATCTTTTGCCGCCCGAGAGGCGAACACGATTTATCGCTGGTGGATGATCTGAGCTTGGCGGCGGTCGCAGAAATGAAAAAGACCGGATTCCAGCCAGCGCTGGTCGTAGAGACTTCCCCAGACAATTTCCAGGCTTGGCTGAATCACGGCCGATCTTTGCCCCGACTACTCAGCACCGCCGTGGCGAAAGAACTGGCAGCAAGGTTCGGAGGCGATTCCGGAGCAGCGGACTGGAGACACTTCGGACGGCTCGCGGGCTTTACGAACCGCAAGGAAAAGTATCGCGACGCGAGTACCGGACTTTTCCCCTTCGTTCACCTGGTCGAAAGTTCCAGACGTCAGTACGATGAGTCAGTCAGCTTCCTTCAAATGATTGAGAAGCGGCTCGCGGTTGAGGAAGAGAAGCGCACTGCAATTTCGGTGCATCTCTCGCGTTCATCGGCCCCGATCCGGTCTCAGTTGAAAGCGATAGAAAGTTTTCGCGCCGACGGACGCTACGCCGGAGATGGCACGCGAGAAGATCTTGCATACGCGATTTATGCCCTCGCGCATGGAGTTGATCTTGCGGAGGTCGATTCGGCCATTCGGTCACGCGATCTGTCGCATAAGGGCACCGAAAAGCGGCAGAATGACTATGTCAACCGCACTATCCAGAAGGCTCTACATGCGATTGAAGGACAGGGGATAGATCGCGGACGTTAGCGGTTCGGCGCTTTCCAATTTGAAGGTGGCAGCCCAAGCTTGATGGGCTTCGGGTTGTACACAATCGGGGCGGCGATTTGCCGGCGCGGAGAATCAAACGCTTCGTGGACGAAGCAGAAAAAGAAGAACAGCAGGCCGAGCAACACAAACCCCAGAGCGCGCCGTGTTGCCTGCGCCCCGAATAGTGCGTAATAGAAGACCCAAAATCGCATCGCGGAACCTCCGTCGCTCGATTCGGAATCACGGACCGGCCGTGATTCTGCCAAACCAAACACCGCTACAAAACAATGCTACCGCGCAAAGCAGCCCGATGGAAGCCCACATGACAACGTTCGGGCGCTGATGCGAATTGTGAATACGTTTTACTATCTCGCTGGCTTTTGCGCCTGCAGCTTCGACGTCGGTCCGCAGTTCTCGCTTTAACTCCGCACCTCGATCCCTGGCTTCCTGCGCGACAACCTTGCCAGCGCGACGTTCTACCGCGCGAACGTTCGTCTCGAATTCTGAAATCAGCTCGCGCATGTTTTCTGTCAATTCATTCGCGGCGTCTTCAAGCGCGAGTTGCGTAACGGTCATGACAGCGAAAAGGGGGTCATTGGTTTCAATTCGGATACCGTTGCGTGCGGCGACCTCCGCGATGATTCGCTGTTTGTCGAGCATCTTCAGTGGTCTCCGAAAATTGATAGCTCGTCTAACTGCTCGAACAGATCGCGCTCGACCACTTTGAGGCGCTGCTTCGTCATGATGGAGAAGTCACTATCCCGGATCGCCTCCGCGAACGTCAATTTGCGCGAGATCATCTCCTCGACGTCGCGCCCGAACGTGTCTTGATTCCGCTTCGGGATGCCGACCGTGCCAAACACACGCTGCTGGTTATCCTGAAAAACCTTCATGTCTGCAAACTGCTTGCCGTCCCGCTCAACTCGTCCGAAATATTCATTCACCCATACGATGATGTTCTGGTCAGTGGTGCTCTCGGCGAGCTGACTGAATCCGTTGAGGGTGTCAAAGAGCGCCTGTCCGCCGGTTATGACCGTATGAACATACAGACGCTTGTTGGCGTTGCGGAGCAATTCGTGCACGTTGTTTTCTAAAATGTAATTCCAAAGAGGGATGAACGTTGAAGCGCCGTTATCAACGACGAATATTGCTGAATCATCTGTCAAGAGATGTTCCATCAGCGCGTCGAACCCGCGCTGATCGACACCGCCTTCCCGGAGGAGCTTGAGCTGCTCCGTCGGCAGGCCCCGGTATTGTGACAGAGTTTTATTGACAGGATCGGTGTCGATGCAGCGCACGGTCTTGCCGCGTTGCAACAGGTACTGCGCGAGAATGCTCGCCACGAGACTCTTGCCGACCCCGCCTTTCCCCTGAAGCGATAGGTGGATGCTGGCAGGTCGGTTATTCGGGGCTTCTTCGCTGGTGCTTCCGTTTGGTTTCGGCATGTGTGCGATTCCTGTTTCTAAATCAGCTTCTTTTCGTCCGGCGGTCGCTCGTCGAACTGAAAGCCGGTCCTCTTGTTGAGCCGATCACGCAAATTCGAGAGCGGGTCGCGCTGCAGACCCGCTGACCTTAGCTCGGTTTCGCGAGCACGGACCGTCGCACGCTCCCGCTCGGTTGAAACCGTAGGAGAAAGCGAGCCTGCAGCCTCAAGACGTTTCAGGCGAGCGATGTACCATCTGAGCCGGGAGTACGACAAGTCGAGACCGTCCTCAACGAGACGCTGCCAAACGTCTTTTATTTTGTGGCCTTCGCGGAGGGCACACTTGATCTGAGGCCACAACCATTGCACCTGCCCCGCTTTGGTTCTTGGCCTCTCCCCGGACAGTGCAATAAGCCTTGTATCTCGTCCCAAAGGAGGGCGCGTCGCAGCGGCATTTGTCCTTTCCCCGGCGGCTGTCGCCGCCTGCGCGGGAGTGACAGGTGGTTTTTGGGTCTGCATTCGCGCCCTCCAGACCCTTAGGGAGTGAGAGGGTCCGATCCGAACACGCGTGCTCCAAAAACGTTCCAGAAATGCTCCAGTTCTGCTCGGCTGGATGGCGGGATGCTCCAGTTCTGCTCCATTTTTGTTTGCGTTTCGGAACACATGCTCCAACAATGCACCACTTTTGCAACCTGCACTGGCGGCCCAGCCGGAGTTGCGTCGCAGTCACGGAGAGGGAAAGGCAGCAAATCACCGGTAGTGGAACATAAAGGGGCGGGATTCACCTTCGCCTGTTGAGGCTTGCTTGGCTATTTATTTCCTATGGTTTGCCGGGATTCACTTTTGACCGCGCGAATCTCGTTTGGGATTCGTACCAAATCGGCGTTCGGAATACCCGGCGGAAGCCCCTTCTAGCTGAGGTGCTCGTGCCACAACGTTCCATCAGGTTTTCAGAAAAGGCAAATGCCAAGATCCAAGAAGCTGTCCGAAGCAAGGGATTCGAATCGCGAGCGGCGTTCATACGTTACGCGGTTGAACAAGAGATTGCGGGAAGGTCCGAGGCGCTGACTGGAGCGGAGGAGCGGATCGCCGCGACCACGGAGTCGATTCGCGTAGAAATGTTTCGACTGGGCCGGAGTCAACAAGCCCTGTTCGCGTATTTAGACAGCCTCGCAAAAGTGCTTCTCACGTGCATTCCTGAACCGCCTGCCGATGCTAAGGTTCAAGCCATTGCCCGCGCTAAAGAGCGGCACAACCGCTTAATCAAAAGCGCCGGAGGGGCGATGGTTGGCGATTCGCAGGCGGCGATGTCTGACTTGGTGAATCGTGCCGAAGGACGATGAGCGGGAGTTTCGCCTCCGCCCGCGAAAGCCGAGTACACGAAGCGGCGCAGCCGAACGGCGGACCTACGCCACAGCCTTCAAGGCCATCATGCACCAAGCGCGAATGAGCCGGGCTCGGCTTTCAAGAGCCGGCAGCCCGGCGCCCGGTAACCGCCAGAAGCGACATCAGCGCTGCGCTGTTCGCGTTACGTATTCCCGCAACGTCGTGAAGGGACAGTGGAGAGCCCACGGTCGGTATGCTGCACGCGACACAGCGACCTCTCAGGAAGAGGGTAAAGAATCTGGATTCGATTCCGTACGCGAGAATTGCGATATCGCCAGTGCTCTGGACAACTGGCAGAAATCGGGTGACGAGCGGATCTGGAAGCTAATCATCTCGCCCGAGTTCGGCGAGCGGATCGACCTTCGGAAGCTGACCCGAGAACTACTGACCCAGATGGGCCGCGATACCGGTAGCGAGCTGGAGTGGGTTGCGGCTGCTCACTACAATACCGAACACCCTCACGTCCACGTGGCCCTGCGTGGCGCAGTCGCGAACGGGATGGCGCTTCGTCTTGAGCGTGACTATGTTCAGCACGGCATTCGAGCAATCAGCGAGGACTTGTGCACTCGACAAATCGGCTACCGAACCGAGCGCGATGCACAGGAATCCACGGCGCGGGAGGTGCGGGGGCAACGATTTACTTCAATTGATCGCGACATCAGCCGAAACCGCACGGAGGGCAGCGAGCATGGAATGTTTGAAATCGCGCTCCCTTCAGATTCTCCGCTCCGGCCAAACCCGCGGCAGCAGTCCCAGGCCGCACGTCTTCTCGTGTTGGGGAATATGGGACTGGCGCAGAAGACTGGATCGCATTCGTGGCAAGTGCGACAGGACTTCGAAGCCGTGCTTCGCGCCATGCAGCGCGTGAACGATCACCAGCGGACCATCGCCGCTTCCGGAGTTTTTCTCTCCGATGCTCGCCTCCCATTCGTCCGACTCGACTTGCGCACGATGAAATCGGTCGAGGGCAGAGTGCTGGTTCACGGCGAGGAGGAGAGCGGGCCGAACATTGGTGGCAACTACCTGCTACTCGAAGGGACCGATGCTCGCGTTCATTACGTCTCGTACACCCCAGAAATCGAAGATGCGCGCGGTCGGGGCGAATTACCGGCGAACTCTTTTGTTCGGCTTCGACGGCTGTTCATTGAGGGGAAGCCTTTAATGGAAGTAGAGGATCTCGGCTCGGCGGACGAGGTCTTAAATAACAAGCGCCACCTGCGCGAAGGCGCTCGCTACTTCCATGCTCGCGGCGTACGACCCATCGAAGAAGGGTGGGGTGGCTGGTTGGGCAGATATCAAGCCGCCCTGGCTGCAGCATTCGGAGACATTGAAAACCAAATGCGCCCCAAGGAACCACGCCGAGGAAACGGGAAATTTGGCCGATAGCTCGCTCCGCCCAACCCCATTTCCATGTGGGTTCAGCCATCGGTTTGGAAAGCTGCAAAGTGAAACGCCTTTTGCGGCAACCGATCTTCCCGAAACACGAGAGAACGAAGCATTCGTCTCTTGTCCAAGTCCTTTGGCCGCGCGGGCCTAAGTTTCTACTCGGATTAGCAGCCCCATAGGGACCGCCAGACCTCAGCGCCAGACACGCCGATTGGCATTTCGTGTTGATCTGTGAGTTTTCGGCGCGCCTGCGTATGTCCGCCAGAACGGACGGTTACGGCAGGAGAAGGTGTCGCGCGCGTGAAAACCGGAGTAATTCTTCGGCACCTGTCACAGGGTTGTCCTGCCAGGGCTCGTCTTCGATTTCGTCTTCTGGATCGTTGATGTCCGGATGCGGTTCGGGCGGCGCAAGGAACTTTTTACGCTCCAAGTAATCGAGATAGTCCCCGATCTCTGTAGCTGTAAAGATGCGCCGGATTTCATCGACGAACACCGGCACTTCCGCAGCAAACTGCGGATCTCGTTCCGACAACAAAAGGAACGTGAGGAGTTTTTCGCCGATCAGATAATCCAGCGCGTTTTCCAGCCCGAAGCTCTCACGGATGTCTTCCGTCGCGGCACACTGGTCGATCCAGATCTTGTGGAATTCGATTGACGGGCTGCTCATGATCGGCTCCTTTCTCCGAGGATACGGCGAACCGATGTGCGCCCGATCCGCAACCGGCGGGCGATCTCGGCTTTGGCCACGCCGGCGCGGTGCAGTTTCCGGATCTCAGCAGCCTGAAGTCCTGCGGTCATTGGCCGACCGAGCCGTTTACCATTCTGCCGGGCCTGGGCCAAGCCAGCCCGAGTTCGTTCCCTCAGAATCTCTCTTTCGAATTCGGCGAAGATAGCCAACATGCCTGCCATGGCCCGACCAGCCGGAGTCGTCAGATCCAGTGCTTCCGTGAGCGAGACGAAACTAACTCCGAGATGCTCCAGTTCCTGCAGCGTCGCCAGCAGGTCCGTCACCGACCGCCCCCAGCGGTCCAGACGCCACACCAGCACGACATCGATCTCGCGGCGGCGCGCGGCCTCGATCAGTTGTTGGCGGGCTTCGCGGTGCGCTGCTCCGGAGCCAACCTCACGAACCTGCACGGCGATCGTCCAGCCGCGACGGGCGGCATACTCCCGCAGGGCGCGATTCTGCATTGGCAGGGTCTGCTGATCGTTGGTTGACACGCGGGCGTATAGTCCGGCGCGCAACATTTTCGCCGGTCTTCGTGGCTGGCCGAAAACGTCTCCTGATTTCGCGTTGCGGAAAGGCCGTTTCACGGGCATTTGCAAGAGGTCCGATCCACATGGCCGCAGTCTATCCTTTTCGGCCTAGGTAAGATTTAGCATACGCCAGGCGACTTCAGCGTGTCCTGGTAGCTCCAGGGCATCCATTCTGCCGGGTTGGCGGCCAGTTCCTGGGCGTGCCGCTGGATCTCGGTCAGGTAGTCGAACGCATTAGCCCCCACCAGTTCACACGTATGAATCAGGCTCATGAACAGATCGCCGGCTTCGGCGCCGTGCAGCGTGCGATAAAACAAGGCGTTCTTGCGATGGAGCACGGCTCGTTTCAGCGCGCGTTCGCAGAGATTGTTATCCAGTGGTGCGCCGGCTTCCCGGAGAAACACGGTCAGCCCTCGCCAGTGGCGTAATAAATAGGTTATGGCTTTTCCCAAGCCCGAGTTCGGTTCCACGTGCTTGAGCGCAAGTTGCGCTTCCAGCCACGCATGCAGTTGCTTCATCACCGGGCCGCTATGCTGCTGATGGAACGCGAGCCGCGCCGGTGGTGAAAGCTTTCCCTCGCGCGCCTCCGCATCATGCTGATAGACATCGCCCAGCCTCTCCAGCACGTAACGGCATGGTTCCGGGAAGTTACCGGCGATTTCCACAAACTGCCGTCTTCCATGCGCCAGACAGTTGGCGAGCAGGATCTCTGCGCCGTCTGTGAGTTTAGGCGTGTTGCGCGATAACGCATCGCACATCTGGATGGGTCGCGCGAGTTTCGCTGCACGGTGCTTGACCACATCACCCAGATTTTCGCCCGCATGCTGGCGGCCGGTAAAGTACAGTGCGATTCTGCGCCCCTGTTGTGTCGATACGATGCCGGAAGTAAACACGCCGGTGCGATCGTCGGATGGTTCGCGCGCTAAATGCAGCACGCGCATGCTGGTGTCGTCGTTGTGCAGCACCTCGCCTTGCGCCGCTTGCCGGATGAGTTCGTCACGCGCCGTTTTGATCACCTCTGCCGCTTCTTCCACAATCTCCCACTGCGTGGAAGCTGGCAACGGAATGCCCAGCAGGCCTTCCAGCTTTTCTAAACGATAGAACGGCATGCCGCTGCCATACTTCAACAGCGCGATCATCGCCGCTGTGGTCGCGTCGTATTTTTCGGAACCGATCCCTTCCGGCTCTGGCGCGGTAAACACTTCGCCGCACAGGTTGCAACGCAGACGATCCAGTTCATACACGGTTGCTGCCAGCGGCGCTTGTCCCAAGATGCGCACCAAGGTCCGTGGTTCTTTCTGTGGATACACTTTGCCGGTTTGGCATCCCGGGCATGCATCGCCAGCGTACAGGGTGGGATGTGGAACCGCCATCTTTTTCGCGCTGGTGTATGCCGTGACGCCATTGCGGCCATGACCTTTGAGAGGATCCATCTCAGCTGGCCGCGGTGCTTCCGGCTGCTCCACCACCGAACTGGTCTTCTCCGTCGTGCGTGGCTTGGCCAGCATCCCTACCAGCGCGTGCAGAGCTCCTTTGAGCTTGTCGTAATCCGGCTCACTCAGCGGAGCTTCGCGCGCCTGGTCCAGTACGCGGTCCAACTCTTCCAGATTTACATCCACCCGTTTACGCTTCACGAACCCAACCGTTCTCGAAACTTGCGGTGGAGCGGCAAGCCCATCATCTGTTTCACCGGCCGTGTCTGTTCAAAAGTGGCAGCCCGATGCCCGCGACCGGTTGTCGTGCCGATCACTTGCCAGTTGGCCGCTCGGTAACAGGTCCCTTGAAAGCGCGAGGTGTCAACGAAGGTCTCCAGCCAGTAAATCGGATGCGCGTACAGTTGCCGCCAGTCTTGCGGCACCAACTTCGCCATGCGTCCTAAAATGTGCGAAGCCAGGTGCTCGACCTCGACCCACGGCAGAATCAGAAAGCGCGTGTTGTAAGCCAGCAAGTGCACGTTTCGCTGGCGCGCCTCGTCACTCCATTCGATATAACGGTCACGCACTTTCAGATGCCGCGGCGCACTTTGCCACGTCAAGCACGCGATCACTTGCCCGCGCGTCTTTACCAGATACTTCAGGTGCTCACCCACGGGCTGCTCATAGCCGAGATAGTGATACTGCTCCATCAAGCTGTTGAACAAAGATTCTTCCGGCGTGCGCCGCACTTGCACAAACTCCAACGGAACGATACCGCGTAAAGGCCCCTGAACCGGACGGCTATCCGGGATCACCGGTTCTGGCCGCACACGCTCCGCGATTCGATTCCGCACCTGGCGCTTCACCGGCGGCAACTTGATCTCACCAGCACGATCAAGCATCAGCAGTAATCCGCGGCATACCATGTCGCGCAACGCGCCATTGGCTTGCTTCCACTGCCAGATTTCACAAAGCTGCCGCGATAGTTTCCAGCGGCTTAGTTCCGGATGCTCTCGAATCAGTTTCCGGATGAAGAGAATCTCTTCGCCGGTGATGACCCGGCTCCGGTAGCGATGTGTCACCATCTCATCCGCAGTGTGCCAGAAATCGACTCGGAACGCAAGTGAAAAGGATCAGCTCACTTTGCGCCACACCGGCGCCGCGTCAATGTCTGGATTGCCTGCCGCCAGCAGTACCTGAACTTGATGTGGGCGCAGCACCCGTGCCGGTTCCTCGCCTTCTGGCCACCAGCGAAACCGTCCCTTCGATAAACGTTTGGCCGCCAACCAGAATCCCTGCCCGTCGTAGACCAACACTTTGATAGAAGTAGCCCGTCGGCTGCGGAACACAAACAGACAACCCGAAAACGGATCCGCAGCGAGCTTGGCGCGGCACAACTCCGCCAGCGAATCGATACCCTTCCGGAAATCGACCGGCTCCACGGCCACTAGAATCCGCATCTGCGGCGTAATCTGCAGCATTCCTTACGATGCCGCAAAGGCGCGAATCAATCCCGCCAGTTCGCTGGTGGGAATGGCCTTCAACTCCAGCCGTAACTTCGCACCCCGCGGCGATTCCACTTCCACCAGACAACTCGTCCCTGCACCACCACGCAAAGCCGCGCCGGTGGACTCCGCAAGCAGTTCCACAAAGGCGGGCGTAGCCTGATCTCCTTTGCCTGCTTGACGCGGGCGTGGCGTCTTGCGAGGCTTCAGCTGCGCCCCAGGCTCGAATCGATCCGTCCACTTCTGAAGGCTCGGACGATCCACATCCAAAGCCCGCGCCGTACTTTCGATCCCATCCTCCCTCACCAACTTCGCGGCGGCGGCCCACAGTTCATCCGGTAAACGCGACCGCACCGCGTGCGTCCTCCGATACTCCTCAAACCGTCGGCGCAACTGCTCCACTTCTTCGCGATAGCTTCCCACCCGTTGTGTCATGCCGCCTGGCCCTCCGCCTCGACACACCTTAACAGCCGTGCTCACCCGAAATCACGCACCCTTACCGGAAACTCACGTTGATCTCCAGTCAGGAATCCGTCTTCATGGGATTCGCGCCCCTTTCAAACGTAATGTCTGAAAGGCAACGGAGGCTCCTTCTTGTACGGTCCTGCGGTGAGGATTTCTCCGACCGCATTTGAGAACTTCAGCGTAATTGGGCGGCCATCTGCAAAGTTACAAGCGTTGAAGTTGAGCTTCGTCAAGGACATGATGTCCCGCAGAACAACATGGATATCGGCTTCCCCGCGGCAAACCTCGATGGACAGTGCGTTTGGAACCTCGCGCCCCGGATAGGTCTGCATTCGAGGAATCCAACCTCGGGTCCATAGGGACGCTGACTCATTGCTTCGCATGTAGGCCAAGCCCCGCAGCACGGGATTCTGCCCACATCGGTAAAGTTTGATGTCTCTGTCTTCCCTGATCCGTACACCGACGAGATTCGTTTCGGCGGGGACGCCATCTTTAAACCCGGCCCATTCCTCTTCGCCAAACCACGTCTGACCGTGAAGGAACATCTCTTTGGGCGGTTTATGACCTTCCGAGTGAAGGCAGTACGCCTTGACGGCTTGGGCGGTGAGACTCTTGGCGGCCTCGCGACCGAGATGGAAATCGCCGGATTTCGGGGAATACCACGGTCCGATGTTTCCCTTGAATACGACCCCATCACCAGAATCGAGAAACATTTGAGCCGCGCAACAGGCGGTCCGGGCGTCGTCCGACCGTGTCTCCTGCTTGAATACCAAGCCAACATAACAAACGCCTTCCCGAACGTTCGCGACCTTCCAGGGGCGTCCGCCGGACTTGTAGAATGCGGCGGTTGAGATATGCCATGCGATAGCGGAGCGGAGAATGGCACCCCCGCCATCGTACTCAGAAGTGTTGGCGAGCACGCTTTCCCGCACAATCTGGGTCACAATACGATCGTCGAGCAACCGAGCCTTAAGCTGGTTATGAAAGTTCACATCGTATTCATACGCGATGGCTGCGCGGTTCTCCTCCTCAAAAAGTGACGGCTCGCGTTGGAGACGTCTGGCGTAACCGCTCGGTATGCGGATATCTGCCCTCTGCCGCACGGACGCTTCGACCGTGCTTTTTGGCCGACAGTACTTTTTTATCTCGTCTGGTATCACCACAAACCAGAGGTCCACCTTGCTCTCGTCCTCCGACGAAGTCTCGAGTATTCGACTACTGAATACCTCGACCGTTCCGAATACGCGCTGGTACTTGTCATCGAGGTACAGGTACTTGCGGATCTCCGCTACATCGACAGCGATCTCAATCACGGACTCAGCGTCCCATTGGATGCCGAAGGCGGCTTCGAAGCCGGGAAAGTTTGGACGCGCAGCCTGTGGTTTTGGCGGGAACACCGGACGTTGGATATGTTGCACCCATCGCCGAAACAAATCCAAACCAGTTTGGGTTCCGATCACCCCCGCGCGAATCCCGTACGGCTTCCCTTTATCCAGAGGCCCGAACAATGTCAACCCGTCCCGCGGGTCCTCGACGGCTTGGTGAAATCGAAACTCAAGTTTGGGCTCCGGAAGCCGGATTAAGGACTCCACTATCCCGCCGCCTGCTGGGTCTCGTCGTCCGGCTCGCCCTGCGATTCGTCGTCGTCCTCCATTTCACCCCATGAATCACCGTCCTCACCGTCTGCCGGATCAGGTGGGAGGGCAGAGTCGACCTCTTCTTGCGGATCGTGGTATGCGACCGGGCTTTCGAACCGGACGGGGCTGCCACAGATTTCAAGAAAGAGACCGCTGGCGACAGGAATCCGAATTAAGCCATCTCCGTCGGTAAGCCAAGTGGTCGCGGCAATCACGCGATCTCGCCAGACCGGATTCCACCAGTTCTTGCACTGGCTCCGCCGAGCACTGTGAAGGCGGCTCGCACTCTTCCAGACATTTTTTGCGTCGTCTGAAAATACAACATGGGACTTGACGATACAGGCGAGCATTGGGCGGCATATCACACGACAACTGAAGGCGAAATGCCAGTAGCGTTTTGTCCCGCCGACCGTCTTGAACCCGATCATCGCGCGATCTGAGGGTTTCCCATGGATGTTTGTAAATGAAACTACGTTGCCTGGCGCAAAACCAGATGTGAAATATGAGCAGGACGCTCGATTTGCGAGGGAGTGCTGCTGGAGGTTGCGGGCCGCCATGGAGCGCTCCCACGCAATCCTGATGAGATTGCTCAGGCAATTTTCTCGTTTTCGTCGAGCCCTCTCGTCGGGTACCTGGCGGACATACTCCCAAAACCCGAAATCTGTAGAATCGCTAATTGAAACTTCGCTCTGCCGGAGGTGCGGTTCGAGCTCGTCCGCCAACGCAAATGAGAACAGGGAAATGCCGTCTTGGTAGACCGGCACCGGCGAGGATGCCGGACATTCGATTAAGCCGATACCCGAGCGCCTCAAAGAGTGAATGTAAAAGCGCGGAGGTTCTGCGATCCCGAACCAATTGGAATAGTAGATCTCGCTCTTATCTTGAATCCCTTGATCTGGACTGCAGTTCGAGCGCCACCAGTCACCGACAGCGGCAGGGCTGAAGCCCGGCTTCTTCGGTATGCCTTCCTCGTTAAGCTTCCGGAGGAGATTCCCCAAGCCTGCCTGCCAACCAGACTTAAACGAAATCCCCATTATTCCCTGCAAGAGTATGTTTGCGTCGCTGAACGGCAGAGCGTCAATATGCAATGGAATGATGAAATCGGAAAGTTTTTCAGTTCGTTCTATGCTTTGAGCCAATTGTAGTTCTCGGCGCGGCCCATCTTTTTCGTTTGACGTCGCGGAAAGGACGTAAAGGAACTTGCCAGTCCTCTGTCGGATGGCCTTCTCGATATCGGTCCAAAACCGCTCGCCGCCCAGCAACTTAGTAAGGTCGCACCATACTGGGTAGCCCTCCTTGGCCAACTGAAGCGCAAGCCATAGGGTGAACTCGTTGTCCTCCGGGTTGGCGTGGCTCAAAAAGAGCATGTCGCGCGCGGGTGCCATGTCGTCAGTTTTTGCCAAGGCGCGAGCCGGTCCTTCATCCATGCGGCTGTACTCGTAAGAATAACAGTCCAAAACGCGCAGCAACCAACTTGTTTCGGCCGCTAGAAACACCAAAGTAATCCGTACATACGATCAGGAGGGTCGATCCGGTTCTGGCAGATTTGGTCCTGGCAAATCGCGAGGGACAGCAAAACTTCGGATCGGCCAAGTTACGGCAAACCCGTTTTGGCCGCTTCACCGGGTACATGACCGCCTGAATGATTAATAGCCGGGCCGCACTGTTCGGAAACAAATTCCCCATTCCCTTCGAGTTGAGACCGGCGCGTGTGCGCCTGTCCTCACAAAGGAGGTAACGTGAACATTCTAAAACACTACGGCGGCTCTGTGGACGCCACGCTCGATGCAATAGGGGCCCAAACCCTGGCCGGGTCGGGTTTCGAAAACGAAATTCCAGATGCCGATTTCGCAGACTCGCAAGAGACGGCCGAAAACGAGGGAGGGCACTAATGGCGACTTCCTCGACTCAAGCGCAGGCACACGCGCACACAGATAACCCCCCCCGAGACTTCCGGCAAGAAGTCACCGACAGCATCGTGCAGATGCTCGACAAGGGAGTGGCCCCTTGGCAAAAGCCCTGGGAGGCAAGCGCCTTAGCAATGCCTCTCAATCCGACCTCCGAGCGGGCATATCGCGGGGGCAACGCCATTCATCTAATGGCGGCGGCTCTTCGGAATGGCTATGAAGACCCTCGCTGGATGACGTACAAACAAGCTGGCGACCAGGGCTGGCAGGTAAGGCGCGGCGAAAAGGGTACCCAGATTGAGTTCTGGGAAGTCAAAGCCCACGACCGCAGCAAATCCGCTGACGGTTCGGCCGGCACTGATGGCGCAGAAACTAAGGGTACAGCCGAGGCAGATCGGCCTCGTTACATCCATCGCGTGTACACCGTTTTCAACGCGAAGCAGATCGACAATATCCCGCCATTTGCGCCTCCAAAGCCCTCCGAACTCGAAATTGTGAAGGCGGGAGAATCCATCCTCGCCGGCTCTGGCGCGAAGATCGCTCACGATCAATTCGATCGAGCCTATTACAACCGGGCACAGGACAGCATCCACCTTCCGGACAAGAATTCTTTCCAGCAGGCGTCAGGGTATTACGGCACCGCTCTTCATGAGCTGGCACACTGGAGCGGACATCCTTCCAGACTGAACCGCCAGACTCTCAACGAGTCCTACCGTTTCGGAGATCTGAACTACGCGAAGGAAGAACTTAGAGCTGAACTCGCCAGCGTTTTCCTTGCGGCCGAACGGGGAATTCCTCATGACCCTGAACAGCACGCGGCCTATGTGGGGTCATGGGTGAAGGCCCTTAAACAGGACAAGAATGAAATCTTCCGCGCCGCTCATGATGCGTCAGCAGCCACCGATTTCTTATTGGCACTTGAACGTGACCGGTCGATAGCAGAGGAAGATCTCGCGGTCATAAACAACCCGGAATTGAGCGCTTCGCCATCGGGTGTTCTTGAAGAAGCAGCAGCGCAACTCCATCATGACCGTGAGCGGCTTGAAGATCGCGAACCCGAGGAACTTACCACCGCCGAAGCATCTCTGCCCATTCGGGAATCGACTGAAGACGTGGCGCGGTTAGAACCGGGCAGCAAAACCGTCAACGTTCACTCGAAGCAAACTGGGACCGACCGAAGAAGCACGGTGGAGACACAACCCGGATCGGCAAGTTCGCTCAATAATCAGCTTACTGAAGCACAGGCGATCACTGCAGAGGCTCTCGGGCCAAAAGCAAAAGCTCTCGCGGCTCAAACCGAGAGCGGGGCCTACCGGGGTCCAATTATTGGAGAGACGAACGAGTTTATCATTCAACGTCAGTCAAGCCGGTTTAGCGTCGCCCATCCTAGGGAACTCCTCGAACGGCAGCCTGACGTCGGAGAGAACGTAAGCATCAGCTATTCAGCCCTCCAGGGAGCAGTTCGTGAAAACCACGAGCGTGCGCGCTCTCAACAACGCGAGCGCTGAACCATGGCAAAAAAATCCGAACTGTATCGAACACCGAGAAAACCCGGCTATCTCGGCGGCTACAACTGGAGAGCAACAGGTTTTGGGCTACTGCTGCTCGTCGTTGTGAATTTTACAGCGACTCAATACATCGCCGCATGTTTCCAGTATCAGTCTGCGCTTGGACCGCCGCTGCTCCGCACTCGAGGCGGCGGTCTGTACCAGCCTTTCGCGTGGGTCATTTGGGGCTGGCACTACTCAATGTCCCGTGACATCCGAATCCGCAAACCGTTCTTCGAAGGCGAAATGATCGTGTTCGTCGGCAGCGTCTTCTGCATGGTTGCGTTTTTCGTAATAGCGAATCGCAGGGCTCGCAAGCTGATGGAGAATGCCGATGATCTCCACGGATCGGCGCGTTGGGCCAGCGAGGACGATGTACGGCAGACCGGCCTTCTCGGCGCAAGAAACGGCGTATATGTAGGCGGATGGCAACCCGGTGCCGGGAACCGGCTGAGCTACCTGCGCCACAACGGTCCCGAACATATTCTGGCATTCGCCCCGACGCGGAGTGGCAAAGGGGTTGGGTTGGTCATTCCGACGCTCCTGGCCTGGGAAGAAAGCGCGGTTGTATACGACATCAAGGGAGAGAACTGGGCCAAGACCGCAGGTTTCAGACATGGTCGCGGCCACCTCTGCTTCAAGTTCTCACCCGTGGAAGATGGAAACTCCTCGCGCTTCAATCCGCTGGGTGAGGTGCGACTGTTCACGCCACGCGATGTCAGCGATGCCCAGAATATCGCGAACATGATCGTTCGAACGGGTGAAGACAGTCCACAAGAGCGCTACTGGCAGGACGCGGCAGCCTCGATCACCACTGGGATGATCCTGCACGTCTGCTATGAAGCCGCGCTGGAGAACCGGATAGCCTGCCTTGCAGATCTTTCCCATGTATTCACGCGTCCTGGAAGCAGTTTCCGAGACACCCTCAGCGATCTACTCAACTTCGAACATGATCCCGGTTACGCCCATGGATGGCAAATGCCGACAGGTGAGCGAACACTCACGCATCCCGTCGTTCGCGAGAAAGTGCAGGAGATGCTGGACAAGGAAGATCGCGACTTCGGCGGTGTCCTCTCCACCGCCAAAACGGCACTGACCCTTTACAGTGATCCGCTGGTCGCAAGAAATACGTCTGCCAGCGATTTCAGCATTGACGATCTGGTGAATCACGACCTCCCGATATCGCTTTACCTCGTTGTCCCGCCCTCTGACAAAATCAGATTGCGCCCGCTGATCCGGCTGATGTTCACGATGACCGTAAACCGCCTTACGGAGAAGATGTTGTTTCAAGGCGCGGAGCAGAAGCGCAACAAGCATCGATTGCTGCTACTGATCGATGAATTCCCATCGCTGAACCGCATGGAGATCTTCGCGGATGCCTTGTCATATATGGCCGGGTATGGGCTCAAGGCCTATCTGATCACGCAAGACATTCGCCAGATTGTGGATGCGTACGGAAACAACGAGAGCATCGTCTCAAACTGCCATGTTCGGATCGCGTTTGCGCCAAACCAGTTCGAAACCGCCGATCTGCTTTCAAAGATGACCGGAACGGCGACTGTCTCGAAGGCGAGCTACAACTACAGCGGGTCCCGCTTCGCGCCGGTAATGGCCCACGTCAATGCGAGCGTTGACTATATCGAACGGCCTTTGATGACCCCTGATGAGGTGCTCCGATTGAAGCCGTCTGGGAAAACCGGCGACGGCACATCCGAGCGCATCACCGCCCCGGGGCAGATGCTCATATTCGTGAGTGGCCACCACCCAATTCTCGGAACACAGATGTTGTACTTCCTGGACCCGGTGCTTACGGCGAGAGCGGCGATTCCACCGCCCACCAAGTTCCTCACGGTCGAAGACGGCCAGATTTTGAGACAACGGCCGAGCGGCAGGACCAGACACGAGATCAGCAAAGCCGAAGATGCCGACGTCGACGAGGAATTACGCTCAGCGGCGGCCGCCGGATTCCTAGAAGAGATCGAATTCATGGAGAAGGAGTAAAGTATGCAAAAGAATCGAATTGAAGTTGCCGGTTATTTGGCCTCGAGGCCCGAGATCCGCTACCTACCGTCAGGGACCCCGATTGCGAACGTGCGCTTGGGAGAGAGTTACTCCTTTAAAGACGGCGAGGGTAAACCGCAAAAACATACGAACTGGCATAGTCTGTCGTTCTACGGGGAACTCTCGTCAATCGCGGCGACCTACGAAAAAGGCGACAACCTTTTCGTAGAGGGCAGCGTGGAGCAGCGCCAGTTCGCGACAAAGAGCGATGGAATCAAACGGACCGTCCACGAGATTATCGTCCGAAACTGCCACTTGATCGCACAGTCGCGCAACCAGAGCGGCAAGGCCGGCACTCAGGGTGCCGAGGTTCCGCAAAACGACGAGACCCGATACAACAGCGCTGAGACTTTGGAGGATCACGGTGATTCGTGGCCTGTTCACTAAACCAGAAATGGGCCGACCCGCGAAAGCGGTGAGAGTGGGCGGTTTCTGTCTGCTGCTCGTAATCTCCATATTTCAGTTGGCGGGAAGCATCGGCCTGCGCATCAATACGTCCCCTTCTTTGCCAGTCGGTTTGTACGTCACTACTCGCCACGCGACTTCGCCGCTCGTGGAGTTCTGTCCACCTGAGCCCTATGCGCGTTTGGCAATCGCTCGCGGTTACCGGGATGTTGGAAATTGCGCGGATGGCGCAGCCCCTCTTCTGAAACCGGTAATCGCGATAGCGGGTGACGCCGTCGAAGTGTCTCCACGCGGTCTCGCTGTTAATGGGAGCCTAATCCCGAATACAGCTGCAGTGCGTACAGACACTGAAGGTCGGCCTTTAACTGCATGGCCGTCCGGGCGCTATCAGGTACAAGATGGAATGGCATGGGTCGCGTCCTCCTATCACCCTCGGAGTTTCGATAGCCGTTACTTCGGACCAATTGCCACCTGGCGGATTCGTGATCATGTTCGACCACTCCTGACGGGGGGCAAATGAAGTGCAGCGACCCTGTTCGTTACGCACTCTGCCTTGGCACTGGCCTCGCGTTCTCCAGTGCGCACCCAATCGGAGTCGTGTCCACGGTCGCCTTTCCGGCTCTCGCGCTGAATGCGAATACACGACGAGCAGGATTCTTTGCTGCTGCGTTCTACTTCGCAGGCGCGTCGTGGCCAATTGTCTCTGCGGGTCGAAACTTTTTCGGGACGCACGGCGGCGTGTGTGATGGCATCGCGCTTTGGATCGGGGCGGCTTTCCTCTTGACCATACCGTGGGTTCTGACTTGGACCAATCACCGACATCAACTCCTCTGGCGCGCTCCGCTGTGCCTCGTCCTTAGTGTTTTCCCGCCCTTCGGCCTGCTCGGCTGGGCATCACCTGTAACCGCCGCGGGATATCTTTTTCCAGCCACTTCGTGGTTTGGGCTTTTGGCCGTGGCTCTTGCAGTGGGGAGCATCGCTGTGTACCCGAAATCCGCGTCCTTGGCGATCGTTGTCATGGCGGCTTTAACGAATTTCCACTACCACGGCCCGTCAAGGGTTCTTGCGTGGGAAGGCGTCGATACGCATTTTGGGAGCATGTCCAACGAAGCGGACACAACGACAGAGGAACTCGACGCAATCGAATCGATTCAAGGTCTCGCTTCGGTTTCTCCGGCACGTGTGATCGTTTTTCCTGAGGCAGTAGTGCCGGACTGGAACTATGCCACAGACGCATTCTGGTCACGGTCCCTGGAGAGACTTAGCATAAACGGCAAGACAATCATCGTCGGCTCGAAGATAACGGCCCCGGCCGGCGCGTCTCGGTTCTCCGCAGCGGAATTCGCTGCGACTATCGCGATTCTCAACGGAACAAGCGGCTCTTTTCCTCGTGCGATAGTTGCTCACCGCGACGCCACGATTGGTTTCAGGAACGTGCTGATTGTTCGCGGCGCGCACACCGGGATCTTCGAGCAACGAGTTCCCGTTCCTATCGGGATGTGGAAACCGCTCAGCACGGGTGGAGCGCCCCTTCGTCTAAACGGCACAGGAGTTTTTCCCGTCGCTGGCGAACGTGCGGCAATCCTCATCTGCTATGAGCAGTTGCTGACGTGGCCGATCCTTACCTCCATGGTGGATCACCCGACGGTGATCGTTGCCGTAGCGAATGACGTTTGGGCAGCGGGAACAACGATTCCTGCTGCCCAGCTCACGGCCGTTCGCGGGTGGGCACGTTTAATCTCGATCCCTTATGTCTCGGCGACAAATTATTAGTAATGAACAGCTCAGCCTGTTCGCTGATCCTCTTGTAACCGTTCAAAATGATAACGTAAGAGCGGAGCGATCCGATGCACGAATCGAACGAAATGACGCCGCTGGGGTTCAAGATCCTGGCACACTGGAAACTCCATCGCCCGCAGATGGTGGCTTCTCTGGTACGGGAGAACCGGCTGCAGCAGGCCGTGTTCACAGCCCAGGAGCTGACGACGGACCTCCTGCACGAATTGGCAGTGGTGAAGAAGATGGACTACCAGATCGCCTGGGAGATAGCGACGAGAGAGTGGGCGTTCCTGCCGGACGAGGACGATCAGCCCCAACTCTCATTCGATCCGGCGACACTCGGCCAGTCTCGACTCTCCCCCGCGACTACCGAATAACTGAACGGGACGCGATTGGCGTTGGCAGCGCTAAAGAAAAGGTAGCGGCAAATCTTTCTGCGATTGCCACACTTAAGAAGATCGAGCCGGAGGGGCGGGACGCCAACTCAGACGAACAGCGAATTCTCGTCAGGTACGTAGGGTGGGGCGCGTTCCCAGGCGTATTTGAGCAGTACCCAGCGCGCGAGTGGAAAAATGCGGCAAGCCAGCTACGCGAAATTCTCACACCCGAGGAATACGCGTCCGCCCGAGCGTCTACCCCCAACGCCCACTACACTTCGCCCGAAGTGATCCAGGCTGTATGGGCAGCGATGGAACACCTCGGCGTCCAACCTGGTGTTCACGTTTTGGAACCGTCAATGGGTGTCGGCCACTTCTTCGGTCTGATGCCAGAAGGCCTGTACCCTGGTACGAAACGAACCGGCGTTGAGCTTGATTCCATCAGCGCACGGATCGCCAGTAAACTTTATCCAGACTCGAACGTTCGGGCAAAGGCGTTCGAGGACAGTGGTCTTCCCCAGAACTTTTTCGATGCCGCCGTCGGGAACATTCCATTTGGAAACTATCCTGTGTCCGATGCGGCCTATCGCCGAAGCCCTCATCTAACCAGAGCGATTCACGACTATTTCCTGTCGAAGACCACCGATCTGGTCCGGCCCGGCGGGGTCGTCGCGCTCATCACGAGCCGGTTTTCGATGGACAAGCAGGACCCGACTATCCGGCAGCACCTCTCGGAAAATGCCGCACTGTTAGGTGCGATTAGATTGCCGAATTCGGCATTCCGGGCCAACGCCGGCACAGACGTAACGACGGATATCTTATTTCTTCAAAAGCGCTCGGAGCGGGGGAATCACCGCGAAGAGCCTTGGGCCAGCCTGACGCAGGTCGACACGACTGACGGACCGATTCAGATAAACGAATATTTTGCACGTCATCCTGAAATGATGTTGGGCCGTATGGCTGTCGAACGCGGGCAGTATGCGACCCCAACTCCCTATCTCGACGGAGCACTGAACGCGCAAGACCTAAGATCCGCGATTTCTCGGCTCGCGCCGGGAGCTTATGTAGAGAACGGAGATCGAAAGACGGCAGTCTTTGTGGCTGATGGTCCTCAATCGGCGCAAATTGACGGAGTGAAGGAAGGCGGCATGGTCGATCGCCACGGCCAGATATGCATCCGCCGTGGCAATCAGTTGGAGCCGATTCCACTATCCATATCGGCGTCTGCGCGAATCAGAGGAATGCTTGAGGTACGCGACGCGCTGCGCGATGTATTTCGGACGCAACTTTCTGGGACAGCGGACGACAACGCGGTTCAGAAAGCCCGCACAGAACTCAACGCAAGATATGACCTGTTTGTATCGCGCTATGGCCCGCTGAGTTCAAAGGAGAATCTTCGAGCGTTCGCGGACGATCCGGATCAGCCGCTTCTTCTGTCGCTGGAAGATCAAGACTCCCGGACTGGAACGGTTGCGAAGACGGCAGTCTTTTTCCGCCGAACGTTGGATCGGTACAGACCAGTTGAGAAGACCGAAACCGCATCGGAAGCGCTGCTTGTGTCGCTGAACGAGACCGGTGAGATCGACTGGCAGCGGATGGAAATGTTGACCGGCCGTTCTCCTCTCGAAATGCAGAGTGAACTCGGTTCGTTGGTTTATCCAAACCCGGATGGCGGGCGCTGGGAAACCGCCGATAAATATCTCAGTGGAAATGTTCGTGAGAAACTCCCGCTCGCAGAAGCCGCAGCGCAGCTTGATCCTCGATACAAGCGCAACAGCGATGCACTACGCTCGGTTCAACCGCCCGATTTGGAGCCCACTGACATAGAAGCACGGCTGGGGTCCCCATGGATTCCCACATCTGACATTCGGCAGTACCTCGTCGAGTTGCTTGAAGTGCCGCGTGAAAGCATCAAAGTGGGCTTTGCCGAAGCGATAGCGACGTGGATAGTAGAAGCCGAACCCGCGGCCAAGTACGTTGTCAATAACACGACGGTCCATGGAACGAGGCGCTTCAGGGCTTCTGAACTCGTCGAACAGGCACTCAACGGGCGTACCCCCACTGCGTACGATGAAGACGCTGACGGCAACCGCATCGTTAACCAGCCCGAAACCATTGCAGCCCGCGAAAAGCAACAACAGCTTAAGGACCGATTTCGGGACTGGGTCTGGGAGGACAAAGATCGCGCCTCGCGACTGGCGCACGATTACAATCAGCGGTTCAATAACATTCGCCTGCGGGAATTCGATGGTTCACACCTGACACTGACCGGGATGAACCGAGCTTCACTCCGGGATGGCGATCTGGTCCCGCACCAGAAAAATGCAGTGTGGAGAATTCTCGAAGGTGGTAGCCCGTTGCTCGCCCACGTCGTGGGCGCTGGCA
Source organism: Bryobacteraceae bacterium (assembly GCA_051000095.1). GTDB lineage: Bacteria > Acidobacteriota > Terriglobia > Bryobacterales > Bryobacteraceae > JBBSHP01. The sequence continues at coordinate 70,727 of JBPCOQ010000151.1, forward strand.
AGACTTGGACGATGGCGGCTGCGGCGATGGAACTCAGACGACTGGACCTGGCGAAAAAGCCCATGTTTGTAGTTCCCAATCACCTCGTTGACCAGTGGGGCGCGGAGTTTCTGAAGCTCTACCCCCAAGCTCAGTTGTACGTGGCCGGAAAGGAACATTTCTCAACGGGCAAGCGCCAGGAGGCTATGGCGCGAATCGCCACGGGAAACTATGACGCGGTTATCGTCTCCCATCGATCATTCGAGTTCCTGCCAGTCTCCGACACATACTTCAATCGTTTCGTTGAGAAGCAGGTGGCTGAACTGGATACGGAGATTAACTCAGCGAAAACCTCTAAAGATGACAACCGCCGCGTGGTCAAAGAACTGGAAAAAGCAAAGAAGCGATTGGTTGTCCGGCTCAAGAAGCGGGCGGACCGCGAATACAAAGATCGCACGCTTACGTTCGAAGAACTCGGCGTCGATCAATTATTCGTAGATGAGGCGGACCTCTACAAGAACCTGGCGTATTCGAGCAAGATGAGCCGAATTGCCGGAATGCCCAACTCGGACAGCAATCGAGCATTTGACATGTTCCTCAAGACGCGTTATCTGCAGGAGCAGCAAGGCGGTAGAGGGACCGTATTCGCCACGGGCACCCCAATTTCGAACAGTCTCGCGGAGATGTACACAATGCTGCGGTATCTCGCGCCGCAGATGCTCGAAGAACGAAACGTGAACCACTTTGACTCGTGGGCGGCAAACTTCGCGGAAGCGGTCACTTCACTCGAACTGGCACCGGACGGGGCGGGGTACCGGATGAACACCCGGTTCGCCAAGTTCATCAATCTCCCTGAGTTGCTACAGATGTTCCGTTGCGTGGCCGACGTGCAAACGGCAGACATGCTCAACCTCCCTCGTCCGGAACTCGCGAACGGTCGCCCGACCATAGAATCCGCACCACCTACTCCAGAATTGAAAGCCTTCATCCGCACACTCACCGACCGAGCAGAAAAACTTCGAAGCTCGCGGGTTGATCCGGCAGTAGACAACATGCTGAAGATCACAGGTGAAGGGAGGAAGGCAGCACTTGATCTTCGTCTGGTTCTTCCGGAAGCGAAGCCCGCACCCCTCTCAAAAGTTGATCGAGCGGTAGAACATATCGCGCGACTCTGGGCAGAAACGAGAGGGTCGCGCTCCACACAGCTTGTATTCAGCGATCTTTCCACGCCAAATCCCGATCGCTTTAACGTTTATGACGATGTGCGCACAAAGCTCATGAAGGCAGGCGTGCCCGGCTCCGATATCGCGTTCATCCACGATGCACAGACTGATTCGGCAAAGAAGGCGTTGTTCGAGTCCGTTAACGCTGGGCGCGTACGGATTCTGCTGGGCTCGACCGAGAAGATGGGCGCGGGTACGAATGTCCAGCGCCGCCTAATTGCTCTTCATCATCTCGACGCGCCCTGGCGTCCACGCGACATCGAGCAGAGGGAGGGCAGAATTCTTCGTCAAGGGAACGAGAACCCGCAGGTCCAGATCTACAGGTACGTGACCGAAGGCTCCTTCGATGCGTACATGTGGCAAACGCTGGAGACAAAGGCCCGCTTTATTCATCAGGTGATGCGCGGCCAAACTTCCGTGCGCTCTGCTGAAGACCTGGAGACGAATGCGTTGACGTACGCGGAGATCAAGGCCATTGCTTCAGGGAATCCGGCCGTCGTCGAGAAGATCAAGATCGACACCGAAATCCGAAAGCTCGACCAGTTGCGCGCCGTGCACGTAAGCCAGCAGCGGCGAATCAAGTGGGAAGTCCGTGACCTGCCGCGTCAGATCGGCGAAGCCAAAGAAAATGCGGCCAAAATCGAGGGCGATCTCGCGATGCGAGAGGCAAACGAATCCGAACATTTTGAAATGAAAGTCGGAAACCGGTTTTTCTCAGGAAAGGGAGCTCGGGAGGAAGCGGCCAATGCGCTCGCGGGGGCGATTCTTTCGTGGCGTGACGACCAGACCCTTCAGCCACGGGCAATGTTCCGCGGCTTTGAAGTCCTCAGCAAAGGGCGGGGCTCCTCTCTTGGCCCAACAGAGCAGGACGAACGTCTGCCTGAGGTCTTCGTACGTGGGAACGCGATGTACTCCGCAAATTTCAACGGTTCGAGTCCGATGGGCACCGTCCAAAGCATTGAGCACACGCTCCGCAATCTCGATCGGCTGGCGGCGGAGGAACGAACCCGCGTTTCTGCATTGGAGAAGGAACTGACCGATTACCAGTCCCAGAGTGACCGCCCCTTTGAGCACGAGGAGAGGCTCCAAGAACTCCTGGCACGGCAATCCGATCTCACGCAAATGCTGGATCTCGATAAAGGTGATCAGCAGGCAATCGATTCCGACATGGATGACGCAAATGAACGCGAATCGCCCGCGATTGACCAGGTCGCTGCGTCGTATATGCGTGGATCGGGGGGAGCTCTGAAAGACATGGCCATTACGGAGCGTAAACCGCCGGACACCGGCTGCGTGAGCGGGCGTGCCGTTGCCAAACTCGACACCCAGGTTGCGATTGCCACTGCGGCCAACAGCTTCGTAGTTATTCAACTGAATGGTTCGGCCGGCAGGATCGCGGTCGGAGAAAGATTGACCGTTAGGATGCAACATGGCGTTGCAACTCTCGAAGAGGGCATCGGACGCGAACGGTAGTCAATCGCGTGCGGAATCGAAAGGAAACGGATTGCAATGAACGAAGTGGAACTCCCGCACGAATCATACCTGTCACTGCTCGGCGAAATCAAAGAGCGGATTCGGTCTGCTCAATTGGCCGCTCTGCGCTCGGTAAACCGCGAGCTGATCGAACTGTACTGGGATATTGGACGGCTCATCGTCCAGAAACAACAAGGTGAAACCTGGGGGCGGCGAGTGGTGGAAACTCTGGCTGCGGACTTGCGTAAGGACTTCGCCGGCGTGACCGGATTCTCAGCCGCTAACCTGTGGCGAATCAAGAACTTTTACGAAGCGTACTCCGGGGACGAAAAACTCGCACCGTTGGTGCGAGAAATTAGCTGGACGAAGAATCTTGTCATCTTTGAACGCTGTAAAAATTCTGATGAGCGCGAATTCTACATCCGCCGCACCGCCCAATTCGGCTGGACCAAGAACGTTCTCATCCACCAGGTAGAGAACCGGACGTACCAGAAGACGCTGCTTAACCAGACGAATTTTGAAGCGACCGTTCCGGAGGCGCTTCGCTCACAAGCGAAACTTGCCGTCAAAGACGAGTACACCTTCGACTTCCTGGAACTGGCCGACGAGCATAGTGAGCGGCAAATGGAAAATGCCATTCTGGCCAAGGTCGAACCTTTTCTTCTGGAGATGGGAGGGATGTTTTCGTTCATTGGCAGTCAGTACCCTGTCGAGGTGAGCGGGCGCGAGTACTTCATCGATCTATTGCTCTTTCATCGACGTCTCCGTTCACTCGTGGCGGTGGAGCTAAAAATCGGAGAGTTCCAGCCCGAACACATCGGCAAAGTCCAGTTCTACCTGGCAGTTCTGGATGACAAGGTTCGCCTGAAGGACGAGCATCCATCGATTGGCATCCTGATCTGCAAGTCGAAGGACCGCACAATCGTAGAGTATGCACTCAGAGAATCGTCGAAGCCCATCGGAGTCGGAACCTATCGGATTCTGTCAGCCGTCCCGAAAGAACTGAGCAACGATTTGCCGGCACCAGACGCCATTGCAAGACTGCTGGACCAAGATCCGAAACCGTAAGTCCGTGGCTCTAGCTACCTGTGGGGCGCGGGCGCCGAAGGCGGGAAGCTCATAAGAAAAGACCGAATCTCGTCTCGCACCTTCCGGAACGCAACGAGCCGCTGCTCTGCCGAGCCTTCCACCGAAGCCGGATCGTCGAAGCTGTGATGATAGCGATTGCCATGCCCCGGAAATATTGGGCAGGATTCTTTTGCATGATCACAGACCGTGAGCACGTAATCAAAGCTTCGGCCGGCAAATTCATCAACCGACTTAGAGGATTGCGACGAGATGTCGATGCCAATCTCGCTCATTGCCTGAAGCGCTTCGGGCCGAACCGTGCTCGGCTTCGTTCCAGCACTCGCCACTTCAAAGCGGTCGCCCGAATCGTTGCGGAGAAGACCTTCGGCCATTTGGCTTCGCGCCGAGTTGCCAGTGCACAAAATTAGAACGGTTTTTTTCAACTGTAAACCCCTTTCTACGTCGTAAATGGTTGCTATGCCACCCTATGCCACATACTCTTCCCCGTGATCTGCGATGTGGCGTTTTCCTCTCGAGCCGTTCATGAATTCATCTCTGAATAGGGGCCAACAGGGCATCCTTCGCGGTCTCCGGGAGGGAAGGGACCAACCAGCGGAAAAGAACGGTCGCCGCAAAAGCGCCAACGAGTTGCGCCACGATGAAGCCTGCGGAGTCAGCCGGACGAATACCCGCAAACGTGTTCGTGAAACACCTGGCGAGCGTCACAGCAGGATTGGCAAAAGAGGTTGAGGCGGTAAACCAATACGCCCCGGTGATGTAAGCACCCACAGCGAACGGCACCGCTGCCGAGCGACTCCGGACGCATCCCCAGATGACACACAATAGACCGAAGGTCGCAATGAACTCGCTAAAGACCTGCGCCCCTCCGGTTCGCACGTGCAGAGAAACCGAAAAGAGCGACTCACCAAACATTAGATGTGCTGTAGCGACTCCGGCAAATGCGCCAACCACCTGTGCGAAGAGATAACCCGGCACCTCGCGCCACGGGAGGCCGCCCAACCACGCGTCGGCCAATGAGACCGCGGGATTGAGGTGAGCTCCTGAGATGGGTCCGAACGTAAGAATCAGTGCCACGAGCATTGCGCCAGTGGCGATGGTGTTGGCGAGGAGAGCGATTGCGACATTACCGCCGCTCAGTTTGTCACCCATAATGCCGGAGCCGACGACCGCAGCCAGAAGCAAACCCGTTCCTGTCGCTTCCGCGGCCAATTTGCGTGCGAGGCTCATGGATTCACGCCGACAGGATTATGAACAGCAGCCAGGCGCACAGCATGGTCCGGTGGGCTTGGTCGCGCGAACAAAAGCACTCATAAACTTGCCCTCCACCTGCGGAGCGATCGCGTCAACGTTGATCCCCTCAGTACTAAGAAACGCCCGCGCGTCTTCAACGCTGTAAACACGTGTTGACTCGAGCTCGATGTTTTCAAACCCGGAGCCCGCGAGCTTCGCAATGTAATCCGAGTCTTTCAAGGCACCCGCAATGCACCCGACCCAAAGGAGCATGTGTTTCCGAACTTCATCGGGTACGTCGCCACGCGTCACAACATCTGATACGGCGAAACGGCCACCGGGCTTCAGCACCCGGAATGCTTCACGGAGCACGCAGTCCTTATCCGCCGAAAGATTGATCACACAGTTTGAGATGACAACGTCGACCGAATTATCCGGGAGGGGAATACGTTCGATCTCACCCTTCAGAAACTCGACATTCTCAATGCCGGATTTCCTTTGGTTCTCACGCGCGAGCGCCAGCATTTCATCCGTCATGTCCAAGCCGTAAGCTTTACCGGTAGGCGCTACGCGCTTTGCGGACAGAAGCACATCGATTCCGCCTCCAGAGCCCAGATCGAGAACAATTTCGCCGGGGATCAACTGAGCAAGCGCGGTCGGATTTCCGCAGCCGAGCGAGGCAAGAACAGCTTCGTCCGGAAGACCGCGCTTCTGCAACTCGTCATAGAGATTCCAAGTGATGGGGTCTACGTTTGTACCGCACGCCGCGTCCGCACCGCAGCAGGAACTTCCGCCGGTCGTGACCCGGAGGGCCGCCTGCCCGTATTTCTCTTTAACAACTTCTCTGATATTTTCCGTGCTGGTGCTCATGGTGTCTCTCTCCTATTTGCAGCAGGTAACTTTCTGCGGTTCGATCGCTTTGTTTCTGGTGCAGCATTCCGCGTAGAGGAAGCCGAGCAGCTTCTGCAGGGTTTCCGTATCGGCCGAATACCAAAGGTAGGTTCCCTCGCGGCGAACGCTCACGAGTTCCTCGTTCTTAAGTTTCTCCAGGTGATGAGACAGGGTGGAGGCCGGTATGCCCAGTTCATTGCCGATGTCTCCGACAACCATCCCTTCTGGATGGGCCGCAAGCAGCAGGCGCACGATTCGCAGCCTTGATTCAGTGCCAATGGCCGCGAACATATCAGCGAAGAGCGCGACATCCGCCGTTTGCTGTCTCGCCACGATTAGTCCTCTTCCCCAGCCTCTTCGAACAGACAGAGGAGGCAACCTGGCGGGTCGCTGGCCTTTAACGATGCAAGCAACTCGGCGCTTGCTAACAGGGGCTCGTCGTCCACAAAAAGACCGCGCGCTGGGGCACGACGTGACTCATATGAAACTGCGACGCAGATGGGCGGCTCCCCCGGATGACAGATGGGCTCTTGTTTCATGTTTCTATTATATACGAAATATAGAAACAGTCAAAGTCATTCCAGACTTGCGCTGGGCCGGCTCACTTTTTCCGTTTTTTTTTGCCGGACCCCTTGACTCCGTACCTAAGTCCGGGGTTTAGGCTGGTACCAGATCCACGGAGCAGACGGCAATGACGGGCTTAAAAATTGGGGAAGTCGCCAAACGGGGAGGCGTTAACCTCGAGACAATTCGCTACTACGAACGCGAACGGCTGCTGGTGAAACCGCCTCGTTTGTCGTCGGGATACCGGATGTTCCCCGCAGAAGCGGTCCATCGCATCCGGTTCATAAAGCGGGCACAGGAGCTGGGGTTCTCGCTCTCAGAAATTCGCGAACTCCTGTCGATTCAGATTGATGCAAACAAAGAATGTTCGGACGTCAGACGTCTCGCCAAGGCGAAGATTACAGACATCGATAAAAAAATCGAAACTCTGGAAGCGATGAAACGAATTCTTCATGAGCTCACGGATATGTGTCCGGGGCGCGGACCGTCGAGCGAGTGCCCGATCCTGGAGAGCATTGACTCCGAAAGGGTATTCGCATGAGAGTCGAACTTCTCTTTGACCCCGATTGCCCAAACGTGGCCGCAACGCGTATCAATCTATTGAACGCGCTACGGGCCACGAACCTTCCGGAGAACTGGACGGAATGGGATCAAGCCGCCGCCGACAGTCCAGCATATGCGCTCTCCTTTGGGTCACCCACAGTGCTCGTCAATGGCAGCGATGTGGGCGGCCTATCCGCCAGCCCTGCCGCGTCGTCGTGCCGGCTGTACGATTCCAGAGGAAACCGACCGAGTGGTGTCCCCTCCGTCGCGCTCATTCAGGCGGCGCTCCTCCGTGAACGCTTGCCCGACAGCACTCGTGGTTTAAAGCAGAACCTGCTCACGGTCCCAGGAATTGTAGTGAGCGTACTTCCGTTCGGTGGGTGTCCAGCTTGCTGGCCCATTTACGGAGGCGTTCTTTCCTCGGTTGGAATGGGATTTCTGCTTTCGTCGCGGTACCTTTTTCCGCTCACTGCGATCTTCTTATCTCTAACGCTGTTGTTACTCGGAAGCAGAGCCATAACTCGCCACGGCTACGGACCATTGTTACTCGGCGTTGCCGGAAGCCCATTGATCCTCAGTGGCAGGTTTTTATTCGAATTCAACATGCTTGCTTATATAGGTGTGGCGGTGATTACCGCTTCATCCTTATGGAATAGCTGGCCGCGAAGGAGTGCGGCTAGAGCGTGCCCGAAGTGTACTCCTTCGGAAACTGCCTTGGTCCAACGGAGTACACAGGAGAGGTCATTATGAACGACAACAACAAACGGAAGATCGAGATTTTTAGCGCAGGATGCCCCGCATGCGAATCAACTGTGCACCTGGTCAAGAGCATCGCCTGCCCCTCGTGTGAGGTGCACGTGCTCGATATGAAAGATGCCGCAGTCGCTGCCCAGGCGAAAGAGCATGGAGTAACAACAGTACCTGCGGTTGTCGTCGATGGGCAGCTTGCCACTTGCTGCACGGGGGTCGGTGCGCAGGAACGTGCACTCCGAGCGGCAGGAGTTGGGATACCGAGATAGTTCGGATAAGGGGCGAGATACGCTCCGAAACGAAGCTATCGATAGCATCTCAGTTTAAGAGAAGCCATGACGGGATGCCATCGTCTGCAGGCGGTGCCTCGAACCCATGCCAGCCGACAGTTTGCCTCGCAAGCTTACCCTATGTAACAACGCAGAAGAGCGCAGATCACGACCCGCTACTGCAAGAAGTTCCCATCGCGCTAGTTAAACCCGCTTTGGGGATCGTCCCGGCGGACCTGAATCCAGTTCCGCGAGTTCCGGTAGCCGGACCACTCCCCGGCACATGGACTCCATTATTTCTGCGACTTCCCTCTCTTCTGATTTAGCCTTCCTTCTCGCAGGCCCCTTACTTTCTTCGGCGCAGCTTTTAGCGCGGGCTGCATCTGCATGCGGAATTTCGTTTTGAAAAGGAACAGTTTATGAAAACGGTACAAGCAGTGTTCTGTTCGTTGCGGCCTCTGCGGTAGCAGCAAGTGGTCTCACCGCAGGGACGCGCGGAGAAGTTGAAATAACTCTGAAGCGGCTCGCGAAACAGACTAAAACGCCGCAGAAGACAGCGGAAACGGCGGCGAACCACCGGGAACTGGCCGCAGAATATCACCAGCTTGCATAACTGCAGTTCGAAGAATCGAACATGCACGCTGAACAGGCGAACAGGCGTGTGGTATGAGCGCTTTCCGATTCACACATCGAGCAAGTTCAAGGCTTCGACGGTTGACCACTGGCGGTACTTCGCTAAGAAATATCGCCAGGATGCGAGCAAATCTGAGGACTTGGCCAGTCGCCACGAGCGACTCCCGGAGCTAGACTTTGATGACCAGCGGTGATCGCATGATGGCGCGCAATTCACGACCTCCATTCGTGCGGTCTCCGGCTCTTCAGCCGGAGACTCCGAGCAAACTCAAAAATAATCTGTTATCGTGGAAGAGATTGCATCGTAGCGTTCACATTGCTGTCGCTTTGCTGACCGTTTTTCTCCTTGTCCGGCCGCTCAACTGTTTCACGAGTGGCAAGTTCGATCAGAAGGCGGTCGATTGCTGCAAAAAGGGCAAGTGCTCGCCATCAAATGCTGACCCCTGCTGTAGGGCGACAGTTCCCAGCGGCAATCAGCTCGTCACCGCCCAAGCCACCTATCATTCAGTGCCGGTCCTGAACGTTGTTTCGACGGAAATCCCCGACGCGACATTGCAAATGTCGATAACGGCTATTTCCGTTCAGGTTCACCAGCCGCCCGGTTCGCCGCCCGCTCTTCGCTCTAACCTCCCACTTCTGATCTAGACCTACAGCGGAGGTGCGCCCTTGCGCATCCCCATTCCACTTTCAATTCTGAGTTGGGACTGTAGGAGGTCGTACTATGCCTGCAAAATGCAGGAATGGATTCGGCATGCTCGCGTTGACGATTGCGGGCTTGCATGGACAAGAGAAGACGTCGGGGCCGCAGGATTTACTGGATTCCTTGATGCGGAACAATCCCGAAATTCAGGCTGCGCGTGCGCGCTTCGAGGCCTCTACGAAGAAGCCCTCACAGGCGGGCACTTTTCCGGAGCCGACCGCGAGTTATACAAATTTTGGCGTTGGACATCCCTTTTCTGGACTGAACGGCAGCAACTTCGCCTACCATGGTTTCGGCGTATCTCAGGATATTCCGTTTCCGGGAAAGCTCGCGCTAGCCTCCGAGCAAGCCAAACGTGAAGCTGAGAGTGAGCAGCAGAATTACCAGTCGCTGGTTCTGACTGTAACGGCGCGTTTGAAGGTGGCTTGGTTCGAATGGCTTGCGGTCCAGAAAGCGATTGAGCTCACACGTAAGGATCGCGACCTCCTGAGCCGATTCGAAGAGATCGCGAGGAACCGATACACGGTTGGGAAGGGGCTCCAGCAGGACGTTCTCAAGGCGCAGCTCGAGGTCTCCACCGTTGAACAGCAATTCGCAATGTTAGACGAGAAGCGGCAACGCGCAGAAGCGGAAATCGCATCCTTGTTAGCGGTGCCCAGCGTCATTTTGCGAGCACCTACTGACATCCAGCCAAGCGCTGTGTCGCTGTCGCTGGACGAGTTGCTCAAGGCTGCAGCCGAGTCGCCGCGCGTACGAGCGGAACAGAAGATGGTGGACGCGAGCGCCGTAGGAGTCAATCGGGGTCTGAAAGACTTCCGCCCGGACTTCGGAGTCAACTTGCAATGGGAACATACCGGCTCAAATTTTCCGGATTACTACATGGCAACGGTGCAGGTGAAGATTCCCATTTACTATGCGCGCAAGCAACGCTACGCACTTGAAGAATCTTATTCCCGGCTCGCCGAAGCCAAGCAGAATTACAGATCTGCGCAGCAGCAGGCAATCTTCCAGGTCAAAGATCAATTCCTCTCTATCCAGAGCAGTGAGCGCATTCTGAAGTTGTACAAGACGACGCTACTCCCGCAGGCTCGGTTGACGGTGGACGCGGCGGCGGCGGCTTACGAAGTTGGAAGCACAGACTTTCTGAGTCTGGTGACGAACCTGACCAGCCTGATCACCCTTGAGCGCCAGTATTACGACGAAGCCGCGCGGCACGAGCAAGCCATAGCCCGTCTGGAGCCCCTCGTGGGCAAACAACTCATTTCCTTCGGGGAGACATCTCAGTGAATCGGAATCGCATGCGAACAATTGCGCTCATCGGGCTATTGGGAGTTGCAGTCATCGCGCTCGCTTGGCTTGTTATCCGGCGGCAACCGATCCATCAGATGACGGCCGGTGCGGCCGCAACGCTGGAGAAGCCGGACACCGTGGCAGCCACTGACAAAATGGATTCCAAAGGGATGGCCGGCATGGCGATACCGCCGACCACTCCCGCCGCTGGCCCGTCCAACGCGAGTCCGCAGGATGGCGCGATCTTTGTCGCACCCGAGAAACAGCAACTGATCGGGATGCGCTCAGTTGCAGCTGAGATGGGTACCCTCACCAAAGACATCCGAATCGTGGGGAAAGTGAGCTACGACGAAACGAAAGTTACACACATTCACAGCAAGGTCTCCGGTTACATTGAACAGGTTTTTGCAGATTCCATCGGCAAGTCCGTTCGTGCGGGCGATCCGCTCTTCACCATCTACAGTCCGGACCTCGTCGCCACCGAGCAAGATTTTTTACTCGCTCTAAGATCCCGATCTTTGCTCCGCGATAGCACCGTCGCATCCGCCGCTCAGGGTGCGGAAAACCTCATCGCCGCTGCGCACGAACGCCTCCGCCTTTGGGATGTCACGGAACGGGAGATTCAAGACCTGGAGACAGAGGGAAAGGTGAAGCGCGCCATCGCGGTCTACTCTCCGATTTCAGGCGTTGTGACGGAGCGTGCTGCCTACCACCACGGGACGTTTGTCGATCCGTCGAAGGACCTCTTCACAATCGTGGACCTTTCGCGGGTCTGGGTACTCGGTGAGCTTTATGAAACGGACATTCCTTTCATTCGCGTAGGACAAGCCGCTGAAATCGAGCTTCCGTACTCGGGCGGGGGGCGGAAACTCCGGGGACGTGTCGAATTCATTTATCCGTTTCTCGATCCGAAAAGCCGCACCGTCCAATTGCGTATGGATTTTCCGAATCCCGGTCTTTTGCTTAAGCCTGAGATGTTCACCAACATCAGTATGGCCGTTTCGATCGGGCGTCAAGTGCTGGTTCCGCAGGACGCGGTGATGAATACGGGAACGGAACAGTACGTATTCATCGACAAGGGGAACGGCTATGTCCAACCTCGGGGGGTAAAGGTCAGCGCGAATTCCGGTGACAAAGTGGGCATTCAGGAAGGTCTGAAGGCGGGCGAGCGGGTTGTAACGGGTGCCAACTTCTTGATCGATTCGGAAAGCCGTCTGAAAGGAGCCTTCGCAGGGATGGGCACACCTTCGCAAGCTCCGAAAGCAGCGTCGGCCGGTCAGTCGGTGTCGGTCGAGATGCTCGATCCCAAAACGGCGAAGACCGGAATGAACTCGATCCGTCTGCTCGTGAAGGATGCAGCTGGGAAGCCAATAACCGGCGCGCAGGTCGATGTTGGCTTGTTCATGCCGCAGATGGGCAGCATGGCTCCGATGAGTTCGAAGGCAACGCTCGCCGAGTCGGGAAACGGTGTCTATACGGGGCAAATTGAGTTTCTGATGGCCTGGACGTGGCAGACCACCGTAACCGTGCGCAGGAACGGGAACGTTGTGGGTGTTGCTCAGACGAGCATCACCGCGCGATAGGACAACAATGATCAACCGTATCATCGAGTTCTCCGCACAAAACCGGGTACTGATCGTTGTGTTAACGGTTTGCCTGACACTTTATGGCGTCTGGTCGATGCGGCAAATCCCCCTCGATGCGATCCCGGATCTCTCCGATCCGCAAGTGATTATCTACACGGAATGGCCGGGCCGCAGTCCGGACCTGATTGAAGATCAGATCACGTACCCGATCATCTCTGCAATGCTTGCGGCACCCCACGTCAGCGTTGTCCGTGGCTGTTCGGATTACGGCTTTTCCTACGTCTACGTGATCTTCGAGGAAGGCACCGATATCTACTGGGGCCGCACGCGCGTGCTCGAATACATGAGCAAGCTTAGCGGCCAACTTCCGGAAGGTGTCTCACCCAAATTAGGCCCGGACGCCACAGGCGTCGGTTGGGCGTTTCAGTATGCACTGGTGGATAAAACGGGGCAGAACAATCTCCAGCAAATGCGCTCATTTAACGACTGGTATCTGCGTTACTGGCTGGAAAGCGTGCCGGGGGTTGCGGAGGTGGCGACCGTCGGTGGATTTGTTAAGCAGTACCAGATCAACGTCGATCCAAATCGTCTGCTCGCGTACAAGGTGCCGCTCACACAAGTCATGGATGCAGTCCGCAACGGCAATAACGAGGTGGGTGCGCGCAGCCTTGAGATGAGCGGTAAAGAATATGTGGTGCGGGGGCGAGGTTATATCCGGTCCCTTGCCGATATTCAGAACCTGTCCGTTGCAGTGGGCAACAACGGTACGCCGATCCGCATCCGGGATGTTGCACGCGTAGAACTCGGACCCGAAATGCGGCGCGGGGTCACCGAGCTAAATGGCGAAGGTGAGGTGACGGGCGGAACAGTAATCGTTCGCTATGGGCAAAACGTCCGTAACGTCATCGAGAACGTGAAGTCCAAACTGGCTGGACTGAAGTCGAGCCTGCCTAAGGGTGTTGAAGTCGTAACCACATACGATCGGTCGGATCTGATTGACCGTTCAATTGACACGCTTCGGCATACGTTGATCGAGGAACTGATTATCGTAAGTCTCGTGATTCTGATTTTCCTTTGGCACGTTCCCAGCGCAATCATCCCAATTGTCACGATTCCGATTGCGGTCATCCTGTCCTTCATCCCCATGCAGGCGACAGGCCTTACCGCGAACATCATGTCGCTTGGGGGCATTGCCATCGCCATCGGGGCGATGGTCGACGCGGCTATCGTCGTGGTCGAGCAAACACACAAGAAGCTGGAACATTGGGAGGCCGGAGGGCGGCCCGGTTCGGCCTCGCAGGTGATCATCGACGCGGTCAAGGAAGTCGGGGGGCCGAGCTTTTTTTCGCTGCTTGTGATCGCAGTCTCCTTTACGCCGATCTTCGCGCTGCAGTACCAGGAAGGGCGTCTCTTTAAGCCGCTTGCGTTCACGAAAACATTCTCGATGATGATCGCAGCCGTTCTGGCGATTACACTGGACCCCGCGATCAGGCTGCTCATCATGAAGACCCGCGAATATCGCTTCCGTCCGCGGTGGATTTCGTGGATTGCCAACGCGGTGCTGGTAGGAAAGTTTCACAGCGAGGAAAATCACCCGATCAGCCGGCCGCTGATGCGCATCTATCACCCGATCGTTCGGATGGTGCTGAAACTCAGATGGGTGGTCATCGTTGCGGCGTTCATAGTCGTATTGATCACGATCCCCGTTTATCAACGCCTTGGGTCTGAATTCATGCCTCCGCTCAACGAAGGCTCGATCCTGTACATGCCGATCACTCTGCCCGGCATCGGGATTACGGAAGCGAGCAAGTATCTCCAGATTCAGGACAAACTGCTGCACCAGTTTCCGGAGATTAAGAGCGTGTACGGAAAGATCGGTAAATCTGACAGCGCGACTGATCCAGCACCACTGAGCATGGTGGAGACCACCGTGTTGGTCAAACCCGAAAGTGAGTGGCCGAAGGTGCATGGCGACCGCTGGTATTCGGGTTGGGCGCCCCGATGGGCTAAGCCACCACTGGCAAGATTTTGGCCTGAAGACCAGCACATAGGCTGGGAGGCGTTGATCGAACAGCTTGATCGTGCGGTACAGATTCCGTCGTTCGCAAACGCCTGGCTATTCCCAATCCGAACACGCATCGACATGATCACCACCGGAATTCGTACGCCGGTGGGCGTGAAGGTGTTGGGGCCAAAGCTAGAAACGATTCAGGATATCGGGCTTCAGGTCGAGCACGTGCTGCAAGGGGTCTCTGGAACGCGCAGTGCTTTTTTCGAGCGGGTCACGGGCGGATACTACATCGACTTTCAGGTCAAGCGCGCGGAAGCGGCACGGTACAACCTGAGCGTTTCGGAGGTAAATCAGATTATCGAAGTGGCGGTGGGCGGTCAGAACGTCACGACCACAGTTGAAGGACGCGAACGTTATCCGGTTAACGTCCGTTATGCCCGCGGCCTTCGCGACGACCTGTCGAAGTTGAGTCGGGTATTGATTCCTACCGCCGACGGTGCCCAGATTCCGATTTCCGAAGTGGCGGATCTCACGGTTCATAGTGGTGCTCCCATGATTAAGAACGAAGAGGGGTTCCTAGCGGGATTCGTCTACGTCGATACGACGGTGGATCTTGGAACCTATGTGACTGCGGCACAACGCGCCGTAGCCCAAAATGTTCATCTGCCGCCTGGATACCAGCTCATTTGGAGCGGTCAATTCGAATACCTCCAACGCGCCACGGAGCGCCTGCGGGTCGTGGTCCCGATCACTTTGCTTATCGTGTTTCTACTCTTGTTCTTCAACACAGGATCGTTTGCCAAGACTCTGATCATCCTGCTTGCAGTTCCGTTCTCTGCTGTGGGCGCAATCTGGTTGCTCTATCTCCTCGGCTACAACATGAGCGTCGCCGTATGGGTCGGATTGATAGCACTGCTCGGTGTTGATGCGGAAACCGGCGTCTTCATGATGCTCTATCTCGAACTGGCATACGACGAACGGAAGCGGGCGGGCCGGATGCGAAATATGAACGATCTGCGGGCGGCAATCGAGGAGGGCGCGGTCAAGCGTCTGCGACCGAAAGTAATGACCGTGGCCGTAATGTTTCTGGGACTCGTGCCAATCATGTGGTCGCACGGTGCCGGTTCCGACGTGATGCGGCGTATTGCTGCCCCGATGGTCGGCGGCATTTTCACTTCGTTCTTGCTGGAACTGTTGGTTTACCCGGTCGTGTACGAAATCTGGAAGGGATTTGAAATACGCAAGCTGGCCAGGGAGGTCGAATGAATTTAGTGAGAGTTTTGGCTTTAACACTGCTGAACGGGGCGCTCGTGGTTGGCGCACCGAGAAAGGACGTTTTCGATCTGGACGTATCGCGAGTGAGAATCCCCAAAGACCAGCGCGGAACCTTGCATATCGACTCTCAGGGTGTTGCATTTCAATCTCAGGACGGCAAAACCCGGATAAGGATCTCGCTCCGCGAATTGCGTGAAGCGGACGTGGCAGACCCACGCGCACTTCGATTCCAAACATATGAAGTCTCGAAGTGGAAGCCGACCGAGCGCCGCGAGTATACGTTTCGAGCGCAACCCGATGCACCCGTGGAAGATTTGGCGCGGTTTCTGACGGAAAGTGTTCACCGACCCGTAGTGGGGCACTACGCCCAAGGCTCGGAATTCAAGGTTGCCGCATATCATCGACGCACACTGAACGGAACCAGTGGAATTCTTGAGATCGGAGAGTCTTCGATTCAGTTCGTCAGCGACAAGCCATCAGACTCCCGCACTTGGCTTTACCGGGATATCGAAACAATCGGGCGGCCCGACTCTTTCCGATTTCGCGTGACCACGAATCGGGAGACGTATGTTCTCGAACTGAAGGAAGATCTTCCGGAAGCCGCTTACGAGTTCGCATGGAGCAAGATTTATGATGTAGGCGGTAAAAGTGAGTGAGCGGCCTAACGAGTGTCGTCGGACGACAACCGGACCAGCCAGTCCGATCTGCTTCCCGATAAAGCATAGGGGCAGGGGGTATAATAGAATTGTGGCGGCCGCAGCAGGCAAAAAGTTGGGACGCAAGGCGGTTGAGGTTGACCCCGACATCAAAGCTTCAAACCTTAAGCGCTTGAGGCGCATCGAGGGTCAGATCCGAGGGCTTCAACAAATGGTTGAAGATGAACGCTACTGCGCCGATATTCTGGTCCAGATTTCATCTGTTCACGAAGCCTTGCGCGGTGTCGGGCAAGCTTTGCTCCGCAATCACCTGCGCCACTGTGTGACAACGACCCTTCAGAAGGCACACCCTGCTGAATCTGAAGCCATGTACACCGAATTGGTTGAATTGTTCTCGCGCTACTCGCGGT
>JBPCOQ010000169.1:0-50898 GCA_051000095.1 Bryobacteraceae bacterium
CCGAAGAGACGCGCAAGGATGCAAAAACGAAGCAGTTTCTACCCGCTAACACCAAATCAGAAAGGAGTCCCAGCGCCGGACCGCTCCGCCTCTTATCCAGGCTCATTCTTCGATGAGAAAATGCTCAGAATCGTTATACATCCGAGCACGTGCAAATGCTAAAGCGTGGCCCGGATACTGCCGATGGAACATTAGTGAGCCGGATTACCACTTCCCCCGACGAACTTAGCACACTGAAAGAGGAGTTTCTCGCGAGCCTGAATCATGAGATACGTACTCCCTTGAGCGGGGTTCTCGGAATGGTGGATCTGCTGCTCGAAACCGAATTGACGGGCGAGCAGAAGGAATACCTGGATGACGCGCGGATGTGCGCGGAGAACCTGCTTGAAATTCTGAACTCCACGCTTGAATTTTCAGCCCTGTCGGCGGATCAGGTGGCGCTTGAGGAGGCCGAGTTCTCCCTTCGGTCCATGTTGGATGGCATGCTGGATGACTTCGCGTTCAAAGCGAAAGCGAAGGGTCTTCGTCTGATCCGAAATTTCTCCCCCGACGCGCCGGAAGTGGCGTGTGGGGATGCACTTCGATTGCAGCAGATCGTTTCCCAACTTGTTATGAACGCCATTAAGTTCACAAACCAGGGCGAGGTTGAAGTGAGCGTTGGCGTCAGCCGGATAGAAGATTCGGCGTTTGTGTTGAACGTCAAGGTCAGGGATACTGGAATTGGAATTTCGGAGGACAAGCTGGACCGGATTTTCGATTCGTTCCGGCAGCTTGAGACCGGGCTGGCCAGGCGGTACACAGGGATGGGTCTGGGGCTAGCTGTCACGCAGAAGCTGGTACAACTGATGAGGGGCGAAATAGGCGTTAACAGCAAGCCAGGCCATGGCAGCGAATTCTCTGTTCATATTCCACTGGGTACGGTACACGAGCAGATCAACCCGCAGGTGGAGACCGGTGCTATCCGGGAGTTCCGCTTTCTAGCGAGGGAGAACAGGCCGGTGGCCGAGACACTTCTGCCGATGTGAGGATTCAGATGCCAGATCAGATTTTGGCGGACATGCGATGCGTCGGCTGTAAGGGAGCGGGTGCCGTTGCAATGGCCCGGAGATCGGCTTGGACCATCTCTTTGACCAATTCGTCAAACCTGTACTTCGGCTCCCAGCCGAGAACTCGCCGAGCCTTCGTTGAATCGCCTACTAACAAATCGACTTCAGTTGGTCTGTAAAACCGCTCGTCCACTTTCACGTAATCCCTGTAATCGAGGTCCGCTTCAGCAAAAGCCAGATCGCAAAACTCGCGCACACTGTGGGTCTGTCCCGTCGCAATTACATAGTCGTCGGGCTGATCCTGCTGCAACATCAGGTGCATGGCGCGGACGTAATCGGCGGCGTGCCCCCAATCCCGCCGCGCGTCCAGGTTGCCAAGCCGAAGCTCGGATGCCAGCCCGTACTGGATCCGGGCCACTGAGTTGGTGATCTTTCTGGTCACAAATTCGAAGCCCCGGCGCGGCCCCTCGTGGTTGAACAGTATTCCGTTCGCGCAGAACATTCCGTAGGTATCGCGGTAGTTTACGGTGAGATGAAATCCTGCCAACTTGCTAATTCCGTATGGACTGCGCGGGTGGAAGGGCGTGGACTCACGCTGCGGCGACTCTCGTACATTGCCGAACATCTCGCTCGATCCCGCAAAGTAAAAACGGCAGGCCGGCCGGAGCTCACGGAGCGCCGCCAGAAGATAATGAGTGCCATCGATGTTGGTGCTCATCGTGGAAAAACCGTCGGCGAAGCTTTCGGCGACAAAGCTCTGGGCGGCTAGATGGTAGCACTCGTCGAATGCGTGCCTGGAAATGACGTGAAATACGCTTGGATAGCTTTCCATGCTGGCGGGATGCAGTACCAGCTTATCGACGATGTGGTTAATACGACTTAATCGGCGGTGAGGCTCCTCCAGGGCTACGCTGCGGATGAGCCCATGCACCTCGTAGCCGAGGCCGACCAGATGCTCCGCGAGATGACTGCCGTCTTGCCCCGTGATGCCCGTGATCAGCGCTTTTTTCATGATTGAGGCGGATCGCCAATGTGGCTCGCCCCAATCATGATAGCGAAATTACCGGCTGAAGACGCTGATCGGCGGTCAGGTGGTGCTGCGGCCGCGGACAAAGTGCATGATAAGGGCAATCACCGCAATCAGCAGCAGAATGTGGATTAAACCACCGGCGACATGGAAAACGGAAAAGCCGAGAATCCACGCTACAAACAGCACAAGGCACAATACAAGAAACATAGGTCTCCTTTGGCAACTACTTTCGAAGTGTTAGACATGTTCGGGGTAAAACCATTTCAGTGTTCGACCAGCATAAACCCAATGCGGTACAATCTCCCTTATCACCAGTTCGTCCTTGAGAGCGTTTGCCGCTTCCGTTCCGGCCTGACGCGACTGTCATGATTGCCACGTCCCCCGCCGACACTCCCCAAAGCCTGACACGGCAGCGGGAATTTCGAGAGCAACTGCGTGGACGTGTCATGGTCGCCGATGGCGCCATGGGAACCGTCCTCTATTCCAAAGGTGTTTTCATTAATCGCTGCTTCGACGAGTTGAATCTATCCTCACCCGCGCTGGTCAAGGAAACTCACCAGGAGTACGTCAAAGCCGGCGCCGAGATCCTCGAAACCAACACCTTCGGCGCCAATCGACTGCGGCTCGCCGCCTTCGGTCTGGTCGAAAAGCTTCGTGACATTAATCACGCGGGAGTTAGACTCGCCCGGGAAGCCGCGCAGCGCTCGGCCTTTGTGGCAGGCGCGTTGGGACCTCTGGGAGTCCGAATCGAACCGCTGGGGCCGACCTCTTTCGCGGAGGCGCGCGACATCTTTCGCGAGCAAGTAGAAGCGTTGCTGGAAGCCGGAGTCGACCTCTTGATCTTAGAGACCTTCTACGATCTCAACGAGCTGCGTGAAGCGATTTTTGCGGCCCGCGAAGTGGCTGGCGACGAACCCGTCATCATCGCGCAAGTGACCATTGACGACAACGGCTCGATGCGCGACGGGACATCACCGGAAACATACACGCGGCGCCTGGATGAGTGGCCCGCCGATGTCATCGGACTCAACTGCTCCGTCGGGCCCAAGGCGACGCTCGAAACCATCGAGCAGATGATGAAGTATTCGCGGAAGCCGATGAGCGCGATGCCGAACGCGGGCTTCCCTTCGGTAGTTGAAGGGCGCAACATCTATCTCTGCTCGCCCGAATACATGGCGCAGTACGCGCGGCGGTTCCTATGGGCCGGGGTAAAGATCGTCGGCGGATGTTGCGGAACCACGGCCGAGCACATCAAGCTGATTCGCTCCGAAGCGCGCTCTCTGCAGCCCTTGCAACCCAAGACGCGCGTGGTTGTGGAGGAGCCGCTTGTAAAGACCAAAGCTCTTCCCAAAATTGAGATCGCGAAAAAGAGCACGCTGGGCGCAAAGCTGGTGGCCGGCAGATTTGTCGCCTTTATCGAGATCCTGCCGCCCAGAGGCGTGGACGCCTCAAAGGAAATCGAAGGCGCCAAGCTGTGCGCTGCCGCGGGAATCGACTGCATCAACGTTCCCGACGGGCCGCGTGCCAGCGCGCGCCTGAGCGCCCAGGTAACCTGCCAGTTGATTCAGCGGCAGGCCAACATCGAAGCGGTGATGCATTTCTGCTGCCGTGACCGGAATATCCTGGGAATCCAATCGGAGCTGCTCGGCGCCCACACCGCCGGCGTGCGCAACCTGATCTGCATCACTGGCGACCCCCCTCGCATGGGCACCTATCCCGACGCAACAGCGGTGTTCGACGTGGATGCCATCGGTCTGACAAACATCGTGAACAACCTGAACCAGGGATTGGACATCGGCGGAAATCCCATGGGATCGCAAACCAGTCTCCTCCTCGGCGTAGGCGCGAATCCAGGCGCGTTGAACATGGAGGAAGAGTTGCGGCGTTTCGAGTGGAAGGCGGAGGGCGGCGCGGAGTACGTTGTTACCCAGCCTGTCTTCGACATGCAGTTGCTGGAGCTGTTTCTAAAGAACACCGCGCAGTTCCGGCTTCCGGTGATTTGCGGTATCTGGCCGCTCACCAGTTATCGCAACGCCGAGTTCATGGTGAACGAGCTGCGCGTGCCCGTACCCGAGCATTTCATGGAACGCATGCGCCGGGCCGATAATGCCGAGCGGGCGCGCGCCGAAGGCGTGGCCATCGCTCGCGAGATGGTGGAACAGGCGCGGCGACTGGTGCAGGGCGTGCAATTGAGCGCGCCATTCGGGCGCTATGCCATGGCGATCGAAGTGGCGGAAGCAATCGGATCGCGGGATTAAAGGCGGCAGAGTGGCAACAGACCTCATCGAGATCGACCCGGAGCGGCCTGAGCCGGAAGCGGTGGAGCGCGCCGCCGGCTACATCCGGCGCGGCGGAGTCGTGGCTATCCCGACCGAAGCGCTGTATACGCTGGTCGCCGACCCTTTGAATCTGCACGCCGTCGGGAAGGTCTTCGCAGCCAAGGGCCGCGAGATACAACGCGCCTTGCCGCTGCTCATCAGCGGCCATCTTATGGCTGAAGAACTGGCGAAGGAGCTTTCCGGCCGATTCTTTTTGTTGGCCCGGCATTTCTGGCCGGGTCCTTTGACAATCATTGTCCCGGCCTCCGCCAAGGTACCTCTCAAGGTGACTGGAAACACGGGACGGCTGGCGATGCGCCAATCGCGCTCACGTGTGGCACACGCCTTGCTTGAGTGGCTCGAGCAGCCGCTCATTTCGACCAGTGCGAATATTTCCGGCCAGCCGACCTGCCGGAGCGGGATCGAGGTGTTCGGCCAGATGGACGGCAGGCTGGATCTCGTCCTGGATGGAGGAGCCTGCTCGGGGCAGGGTAGTACCACGGTTGATATCACCGAGCCATACTGGAAAATCATCAAAGAAGGCGCTATCACCGAAAAAGAAATCGCTGAATGCCTGAAACGCCAGTAGCTCGTGGGGCAGGTGATCTCGTCACCTGCCGGACGGCCGAAATGTTGCCCGTGCCACGCACTCCTCCGCTTCTTTACGGCTTGAGAACACGCCGCAGATGCCAGCGTCTCGAACGCGAGCTAGCGTGAATACCGCTTCTTCAGGACATGCGACGATGTCGAGAGTTCCACTTTTAAGCAGAACCATCCAGCGCAGAACAAGGCCCCCTGCAACAATAGAGGCTGGAAACGTTCGGAATGTTGCCGATTTATCCCTGCGAGTTCGATCGTCCCGCCCGGGAGCATTTCAGGCGACGCTCTCCGAGTTGCGTGAAAGTGGATTTCGCTTTTGACTTCAGCAGGCGGAATTGGGTGGGAGTGAGTTGCATCTCACTGCAGATCTGCTCTTTGGACTGCTCCTCCACGTAGAAGCGCTGCAGCACGTCGCGGTCCCGTCTCGGCATAGCGCTCAGAATCTCCCGCGCGATCGTCATTCGTTGTTTCTGGTACACCGTGCGCTCCAGGTTGACCCTTGTATCCGGTGGGTTCGTCGTTTCGGAAAGCGTGCCGATGCGGCGTCGTGAGATCCGGCGTTCGATTTGATTATAGGTGTAGAATCGAGTCACAGAGGTCAGAAACGGGATCAGCCGCTCGGGTTCGCGCAGTTTGTCTGATAATATAGCCTGAATAACAGTCACAAACACGTCATGTACTTTATCTTGCAGATCTTCGGCCCCTAATTGCCTCATCAGGAAAAATGTGAAGTTTTTCACAAGCCCATACAATTCCTCAAAGGCTGGCGGTTGCCGTTCCCGGATTCTTTCCACGAGGTCGCTGACCTCCGAAGACACTCTGCTCATGGAGCTTACACTGTCTGTAGCCTCAGTGAAAGGCGTCGTCATTGCAGGAACACAGTTTAAGAGCGTCGCGGCACCCATAGTTAATTTGAAAGTATAAAGATTCACTTTAGCGGTGTACAAGACATTATGGAATTCTGTAGACACCGTATTTCGGAAATCGGATTTCCCTAGGGAAGCTTAGGAATCCCCTTAGTATCATGGGATTGTGGGAACTCTAGCGCGCACTTTTGAGTGTCTCCGCATCCGCTGGACTATGGTAACTTGGGGATGCTGGGGAAGGTTAAGTTCCTGTAACGTAACCTGGGGAGTAATGTCCGTTGCGACAACCTGACGGGACTACACAAGTTGGTGGACACGCGCTGAATTCGTTCCTCTCGGCGTTGTACCGCTTGGATCATTGGTCCCCCACGGCCTCCTGGCGCTTTGACGAGTTCTGGACTAATTACGGATGGCTGTTAACGACCTCCGCGTCAATGATCCTGTGCTACGCCCTCTTGATTCCCAATGCCGGGGTGTTCCTTCTCATCGCGGTCATTCATTCCGTCTTTGTGGGGGGCTGGAAGACGGGCCTCGCAAGCGCCACCCTGGCCACCTTATACTCGGCGATCTTTCTTTCGACACCGGAACAACTGTTTCATTACAACAACCAGGACTTTCGAGGTCTGATGGGAATCGGCGCCGCTTGTTTCGGGACCGTGTTCCTGATCATGCGTCTGCGGCGGCGTGACATTCTTGAGTCGGAAGAAGCGGCGAAAAGAGTCAGATCCTCCGATATTTTTGAAGAAAGCGACCGCCTGTTTCGTGGAATGGCGGACAGCGCTCCCGTGCTCTTGTGGTTAGCCGACACGGCCGGACGCCGCTTTTTTTTCAACAAGCCGTGGCTGCAAGCGACAGGCCGCCCAATGGAGGAGCAAGTTGGTGAAGGCTGGTTCGAAGGAGTGCATCCGGAAGACGTATCGCACTGCCGGCACCGTTACAACACCGCGGTGAGGAGCTGCGAGCGGTTCGAAGCGGATTACCGTCTGATCACGGCTTCCGGAGATTACCAGTGGGTACAGGATTTTGGCGTACCCCGCCTGGGCCCGGATGGCGAACATCTCGGCTATATCGGATCCTGCGTCGATCGCACGGAGCGCAAGCGGGTCGAGAAAGCATTGCACCAGCTCTCCGGCCGCTTGCTCGAATTGCAAGACGACGAGCGCCGCAGAATTTCCCGCGAATTGCACGACACCACCGCCCAAAACCTGGCTGTTCTTTCGATGAACTTGTGCGTCCTGAAAGACGCCACCAAACTGTTGGGTCAGCGGCCCCGCCAGGCCGTTGCCGACAGCCTCTCGTTGGCGGAGACGTGCTCACAGGAGATTCGGACACTCTCCTACCTTTTGCATCCTCCTCTACTGGACGAGCTCGGCCTGGTTTCCGCTCTGCGAGCGTACGCGGTCGGATTCACGCAACGGACCAATATCCAGGTAGAGTTAAAGATTGAACAGATCGGACGCCTGCCGGGTGAGATCGAAACCACGCTGTTCCGGATCGTACAAGAGGCTCTTACGAACGTTCACCGGCACTCAGGCAGCCCCAAAGCCGAAATTCGCGTGGTTCGCGATCCCAAGGAGGTCAGACTGCACGTAAGCGACGAAGGAAAAGGTGTGCCGCCGAAATCACTCGACCTGATTAGCGAGGGCGCAAATCTGGGAGTGGGAGTCGCGGGCATGCGCGAGCGGGCCATCCAGTTAGGCGGGCAACTCAAGATCGCATCCAGCAACCGGGGTACCACAATTACGGCCATCCTGCCGCTTCGAGGCAAAGAATGAGCCCGGTCAGGATCCTGATCGCGGACGACCACGAAATCGTGCGCCGCGGTCTAAAAGCTTTGCTCGAAGCGCAGCCCGAATGGGAAGTGGTCGCAGAAGCAGTTACCGGCCGCGACGCGCTCGAAAAGGCCAAGCTAACCACGCCCGATGTAGCGGTTATCGATGTGGGCATGCCTGAGCTAAATGGTCTCGAGACCACGCGTCAGTTGCTCAAAGCGCTGCCCCAGACCGAAGTCTTGATATTGACGATGCACGAGAACGAGCAAATTGTGCGGGAAGTGCTGGATGCCGGAGCTCGCGGTTACGTCCTCAAGTCAGACGCGGGACGGGACCTGGTGACCGCTATCGACGCGCTTTGCCAGCACCGGACCTTCTTCTCGTCCCAGATCTCCGAGCTCCTGTTGAACTCCTACCTGCGGCACCCCGAGCGCCCCGAGTCTGGAGAGAGCCCGAGAAGCAGGCTGACGGCGCGCGAGCGTGAGATCGTGCAACTGCTGGCGGAGGGGAAAAGCAACAAAGAAGTTGCCGCGGCGCTGAACATCAGTATCAAGACGGCGGAAACCCATCGCACCAACATTATGAATAAGCTGGACCTGCGCTCCGTTACGGACCTGGTGCGTTACGCTGTCCGCAACAATATGGTCGAGCCCTGACGGTCTAGCTTTGATGGACAAAGCTTGATGGACAAGGTCTGATGCCATCGTACGTCGTCGAAACGGCGCAACGTACGTACTCCGTGGTGGTGGGACGCGGCGGCTTGCAGCGGGTTCGCGAGCTGATCCCGGAGGGCTGCGGGCGTGTATTTGTCCTCACCACCAGGGACGTGTGGCAGTTGCACGGCGGACCCGTCGCGCGAGGAGTGAAAGGTCTGCCGCATGAGGTCGTATTTTTTCCTGGCGGCGAGCCACGCAAACGGTTGAGCGAGGTCGAGATCCTGGCCGAGCACATGGCCGCTGCTGGAGCGGATCGCTCCAGTGTGGTGGTCGCGCTGGGCGGCGGTATTCTGAACGACGTGGCGGGTTTCCTGGCCTCGATTTTCATGCGCGGCATCCCGGTCATTCAGATTCCCACTACTCTGCTCGCTCAAGTTGACGCCGCGGTGGGTGGCAAGACCGGAGTCAATCTGGTAGCGGGTAAGAATCTGATTGGCACGTTCCATCAGCCGCTGGGCGTCCTGATCGATCCTGCCGTTCTCGACACGCTGCCCGCACGGGAGTACCGCGCCGGGCTGTTCGAGGTGATCAAGCATGGAGTGATCGCCGACGCGGATCTCTTCCAGGTGATGCGGATGCGCGACCGCGTGCTGGCGCATGATGCCGAAATCGTCGATCATATGATCTCCAGCTCTGTGCGCATCAAGGCTGAGGTGGTGTCGGCGGATGAGAAGGAGGGGGGACGCAGGCGCATTTTGAATTTCGGCCATACCTTCGGCCATGCGCTCGAGGCGGAGACGGAATACACGCGCTTCCTGCATGGCGAGGCAGTAGCGTGGGGCATGAAAACCGCGACGATCCTGGCGCGCATGGCAGGGATGCTCAAGCCGTGCGGCGAACAGCAGATTCTCGAGTGCATCGAAGCGTATGGGGTATTACCTTCACTGCAGGGTATCGATGCCGCCGGTTTGGCGGCACGGCTCAAAGGCGACAAGAAAACGATCCAGGGCCGGGTGCATTTCGTATTGCCGGACAGGATTGGACATGTGGAAGTAACGGCCGGCATCGGCGAAGATCTTGCTCTGGCTGCGATCGAGCAGGCTCTCAAAAGATGATCCGGGGAACCACACCCATCGGCTCTCAAACCGAGCAGCAGGCGGCGCTGTGGGTTCGTGGGATGTTCGGGCAGATCGCGCCGCGTTACGATCTCCTCAATCACCTGCTTTCGCTCAACATCGACCGTTATTGGCGCCGCCGGACGGTCGCGCGAGTCGCTGCCGTGCTTGCGAAGCCGGATGCGCGCGTGCTCGATTTGTGCTGCGGAACGGGCGATCTGATGCTGGCACTCGAAGTCCGCCGCGGCCGGCCCGTTTTGGGGAGTGACTTCAGCCATCCGATGCTGGTGGCCGCCCGGCACAAAGTGGAGCAGCGAAAGCTCGGCTCTAAGCTGTTCGAGAGCGATGCGCTTGGGTTGCCCGTGGCCGGCGGCTCGCTCGATCTGATCACGGTCGCGTTCGGTTTTCGAAACCTGGCAAATTACCGGCAGGGTCTCGCCGAGTTGCGCCGCGCGCTAAAGCCCGGTGGAACACTGGCAGTTCTGGAATTCTCGCAACCTCGCAATCGCTCGTTTGCGGCTGCCTACAATTTCTATTCAGCGAATATCCTCCCACGACTGGGAAGTTGGATTTCGGGCTCGAAAGATGCGTACACCTATTTACCCGAGTCAGTACGAAGATTCCCAACCGCGGAAGAGCTTGCCGAGGAAATGCGCAATGCCGGATTCGATAACGTGCATTTCGAACGCATGACGGGCGGGATCGTGGCACTGCACGTGGCGTCTTAGCTCGACCTAGGTCAACTTCACCCGTACTCGATCGCTCAGTGCCTTGCCATCGACACGCTTGCCGGTGAGCTTGGCTTGCGCTGCTTTCATTACAACGCCCATCTGCTTAATCGACGTCGCCCCGGTTTCAGCCAGTGCCGCGGCGATGGCCGATTCGATCTCTTCGTCGGAAGGAGCGGAAGGCATGTACGACTCAATCAGCTTCAACTCGGCTTCCTCTTTGTCCGCCAGCTCCGGGCGATCGCCTTTGCGGAACATATCGGCGGACTCGCGCCGCTGCTTCACGAGCGTGTTGAGGATCTACACCTCCGCCGCTTCATCCAGCGGCTTCATGCCATCCACTTCCTGTTTCTTCAGCGCGGTTTTGATCATGCGAATCGCGCTCAGCCGGCCTTCGTCCTTGGCCTTCATAGCCGCGACCATGTCGGTCTGAATACGATCGAGTAACGGCATCTTGTATCTCAGTATAATGTGGCACAGGCATTCCTGCCTGTGTTGGTCTTTAACGCTAAACGCTTCGCCTACACCTCTTCGACGCGCCGGAGCTCTGCGCGCCATAGGTCGCGTAGATCGTCGAGGCGTTTGTCCACGGCGGTGAAGCGGCTGTTGATGTGGCCGAGTAGCAGCGCGAAAAGGGCGGCGTTGAATAAACAGGGGATGCCGATTGCCACGTAAAGTTGTTCGTTGCCCATCGGCTGTTCGCTTTCGAGTATGACACAAACAGCGCAGCCATACCCCAAAGCTTATAATCATATGTTCTATGAAAACAATCGCTATTGCACTTGCCGTCACCCTGCCCCTGTTGGCACAAACGCCCGCTCACAAGACTACGGTCAAGCGCCCTGCCTCCTCGGCCGCCCGAAGGCCGACTGCCGCGCGGTCCTCCTTGATGAATCCGGCGTCACTCAATGCCAAGGCTCCCGATCTGTACAAAGTTAAATTCACGACCACCAAGGGCGATTTCATGGTCGAGGTCCATCGCGATTGGGCTCCGCTGGGCGCCGATCGTTTCTACAATCTCGTGAAGAATGGGTTCTACGACGACGCGAGTTTCTTCCGCGTCTTACCCGGATTTATGGCGCAATTTGGCATCAGCGCGAAACCGGCTGTGAGTAAGGTCTGGGAGCCAGCCACCATCAAGGACGATCCAGTGAAGCAGAACAACAAACGCGGCTACATCAGCTACGCGACCAGTGGACCGAATACCCGCACCACGCAGGTCTTCATCAACTTCGGGGACAACAGCGGAAATCTGGACGGCCAGGGCTTCGCGCCTTTCGGAATGGTGACCGAGGGAATGGATGTTGTCGACAAACTGCATAGCGGCTATGGCGAGGGTTCGCCGGGCGGTTCCGGCCCATCGCAGGATCGCATTCAGCACGACGGCAAGGCCTATCTCGATAAGGATTTCCCGCAACTCGACAGCATCAAAACCGCGAAGATCACTGAACCTGCTGAGGCGGCCGCTCCGGCGCCAGGTCCGGTCCACAAGCCGCCTGTGCGCAAGAAACCGCCCGCCTAATGCAGAGATGCCTCCAGCGGGATCTCGAAATAGTAAATCTCTTTGCCGGTATTTGCTTCGCTTAAGCCAGTAAGATACAACTTCGAACCGGGCAAGTGCCTTGTCTGAAAATAGAAAAATCCGCTGGCGGGTTCGTGCGATGGCAGCATCTTCGCAGCAAATCCGCGGCCTTCGATTTCCCAGGCCGCCAGCGGATTCTTGTGCTTGAAGAGACCTGGCGGTATCGGGCTCCCCGTATTCGGCTGCGGACGTTTTGGACTTTGGCCAATGAACTTCACTTCCGAGGCGGGGGTCGTTTCGATGCGGCTTCGATCGGCCCCGACATACTCCACTTTGATGCCGTCCAGGCGAAGCGCCTGGGGCGTGTCATTCTGAATGATGACCAGGACAGGCAACACACCGTACTGATATGGATTCAACTTCCCAAACGCCGTGTGGGCCAATTCATCGGTATGATAGGGCACCGCGGCGATGGTGATCCCCTCGCTGGTCTGCTTGGATGGATAGGACGACGCCGGTCCCGGTGAAAAACGCGTTTCAGTCTTTTTGTCGGCAAAGGCCAGTGCCGCTATACAACCAATGACGCAGATCGAAAGCGCTCTCATCGTTTCCATGTGGTGGCCCCTGTGTTGGCTCCTATACTGGGCGGCTCGAATTGTAGCAGCACCGCTTCTCTTATTTTATTTTGCCTATCGCGGCTATCGCGATCCTCAGTATTTTCGGCATGTGGGGGAGCGGCTCGGCACACTCCCACCATCTTTCAAGCGGACGGCTCCCGGCGCCATCTGGTTGCACGCGGTTTCGGTAGGCGAAGTGATCTCGTGCATCCGGTTGATCGACGAGTTGCGCACCTTGACTCCAGACACTCCGGTGTATGTTTCAACAACAACCTTGGCCGGAAGAGCCGTCGCGGAGCAGAAGCTTGCCGCGCACGTGGATGGCGTTTTCTACGCGCCGGTGGATTACGGCTTCGCGGTCCGGCGTGTCTTGCGGCGGATCAGGCCTGCCGTGGTGGTCGTTCTCGAGACTGAGATCTGGCCGGTGCTCTATCGGGAAGTTAAAAGGGCGCAGTGCGGCCTGTTGATTCTCAATGGACGCATGTCCGATCGCACGGCCGGCCGTTACGCGAGTTTGCGCTGGCTGTTCCGGAGCGTGCTGGCCCTGCCCGATGCAATATTTGTGCAAACCGATCGCGACCGCATGCGCTACCTTGCGGCCGGCGCTCCGGACGGCCTCATCCAGGTTGCCGGCAATTTGAAATACGATGCCGTGTCACTGGATAGGAAGCCGCCAAAATTTGTAATCGATGTGACCGATCACCTGCGTCCCAGCGCCGTGTGGATTGCCGCGAGCACAATGCCTGGCATGGACGGAAGCGACCTGGACGAAGATGACGCCGTGCTCCGGGCCTTCCGCGATCTGGAATCTGAAAATCCAAAGCTGCTGCTGATTGCCGCGCCTCGCCGGCCCGAACGCTTTTTGACCGTCGAGCAAAAACTGCGTGAATCGCACATTCGATATATCAGGCGGTCGGCTGAGAGCATCGATCCCGGTGTCTCGTTGCCGTGCGTCCTGCTGCTCGACACCATTGGTGAGCTTGCGTCGATCTTCCCGTACGCGGACGTAGTGTTCATGGGAGGCACGCTGGCGAGAAGGGGCGGTCACAACGTGCTTGAGCCGGCAGCTTGCGGCAAACCCATCGTAGTTGGGCCGCATATGGAGAACTTCACGGCCATAGCCGAGGAGTTTCGGGCAGCGGACGCCTGGATCCAGATTCGGGGCCAGCAGGAGTTGGCGCCCGCCGTCTCTAAGCTACTCCTGGATTCAACCCTTCGTACCGTCATGGGGGCACGGGCGGCCGGCCTTGCACGAAAGCACACGGGAGCCGCGTCCAGAGCGGCGGGCGAGGTGATCCGCGCACAAGATTCAGCGATCCCGGACTGGCATCGTAGCGGACCCTCGCGTCCGCTGCTCTGGTTGCTTTCGCGCGCCTGGACGCTGGGGGGACCTCTCAAACCGCACCAGCCCCACTCGCTTGAGACTCCGGTCATTAGCATCGGTGGCATTTCGATGGGAGGCTCAGGCAAGACTCCATTCGTCGAGATGCTATCGGCGAAGCTGCGCGAGCAAGGCGGGATTCCCGCGGTTCTCACCCGCGGCTACCGCCGGCGATCGCTGGAGCGAATCGTGATTGTGGAGGCCGGCTCATCCGCTAGCCGCACGCTTACGGGCGACGAAGCGCAAATCTTTGTCCGTTCCGGATGCGCTCACGTGGGCATCGGCGCGGACCGTTGGGCTACCGGCAGGCTCCTGCAAGAGAAACTGCGCCCGAGTGTATTCGTTTTAGACGACGGCTTTCAGCATCGCAAGCTGGCTCGGCAGCTTGATATTGTTCTGATCGATGGACTCGATCCGTTCCCTGGCGGAGCCGTGTTTCCCTTAGGCTTTTTACGCGAACCGCTCGAAGCGCTGAGCCGCGCGCAGGCCTTCGTCATCACTCGCGCTCAACCTAATCGCGCGTATGCAGGCATTCGAGCCAGGTTACGGAGCTTGAATCCAAACGCGCCGGTGCTGACGTCGAGAGTGGAGCCGCGATATTGGGTGAATGAGAGAACCAAACAACGCTTAGACCAGATTGATCATCGCGTAGCTGCGTTCTGCGGCCTGGCGAGCCCTGCGACGTTTTGGCAGACGCTGAGCAAGTTGGGAATCGAGCCGGTATTCGCCTGGGCATTCGGCGATCATCACCATTACCGTCCTCGCGAGTTGCGCCGGCTCGTCCTACAAGCCGAATCGAGGGGAGCAAGCGCCCTGGTCACCACCGAGAAAGACGCTATGAATCTTCCGGACAACGCGCTCGATCTGCTGGGGAATATCGATTTGTATTGGTTGAAGATCGAAACGGTGGTGCAAGAGCCCGAACAAGTGGCACAGACATTCTTGTCTGTGTTGCACGTCAGCCGCGTATAGGCGTCTGCAGTGTAAAGGAGAGCCGGGTTTCAGACGGGATCTTCACGCGTTGGCCGTGCGTCATTACCTCCGCGCCTCCGCCCACTGCCGCGCCGGAGGTCGCTCCGATCGCAGCGCCTCTCCCGCCGCCGAATACGCCGCCCAAAATAGCGCCAAGCACGGCGCCGCCACCGACGGTTTTTGCCGTCCGGCTACCGCGCGAGCCGCTGGCTTGCGAAACCGAGGATGTTGTAATGTCGACCATTCTTCCATTCATCATGATCTGCATCAGGTCGAGCGTGAGCACGGCGCGACCTTCGAATTTGCCCGACTGCCGCTCGTCCACCAGCTTGGCCACGATATCGGCGCCCCGCGGAAGCAGCGTCTGACCGTTCACCACAACCGGCTCATCGAGACTGGCTCGAAAGGTTTTTCCGATGCTGTCGCGGTCGGAATCGACATTGTCAATCATCCGGACGACTAGGACTGTGCCAACCGGGACCTCCACACCTCCGTTGTTAGTGGAAGTGGTGGGCGGTGGAGTTTCTTCATACCGCCTTTCCGTCCGATAGTCAGGCTGCGTTGCGGGTGGAGGTGGTGGCGGGGTCTCGGTATACCGGGTTTCCGTCCGTGCATTTCCGTGAAACTCGAGCCGCGCTACTTCGTCGAGCGAATACGTCTCCACGTGGTCCCCCACCACGATTTTGACGTGCCGCGTGTCGCCACCGGCGTAGTTGCCCTGAATGGTAGTTCCGCTCTTAAGAACGAGCGTGTCGGCAAAGCCGAATGTCATCAACGCAAAACAAGCCGCGGTCAAGCGCAAAAACATTTTCGCCTCCAATGATCTATACGCCACTGACGACGCCGGTCGAGGCGCCGTTTCATTTCAGTTTATCTCGAAGCAGCTCGTTCACACCCGCCGGGTTCGCTTGGCCTTTGCTAAGCTTCATTACCTGCCCGACCAGATACCCCAGCACCGTGGTCTTGCCCGACTTGTACTGCTCCACCTGTTTCGGATTGGCGGCGATTACATCGTCCACCATGCTGCCGAGCGCTCCCGCATCGCTAATTTGCCGTAGTCCTTCGCGATCCATAATCGCCCGGGCTCCTTCGCCCGTTTCGAACATCCGCCCAAAGATCTCCTTCGCAAGCTTTCCTGAAATCTCGGCCGAAGCGATCAGCGACACCAGTTCACCCAACTTCTCAGCCGGCACCGGCGATTCCAGGATGTCAATGCCTTTGAGCGCGCCCATCAATTCCTGCGTGACCCAATTCGCGGACAGAAGTGGATTGCCCGACGTCTTCACGGTTCGCTCAAAGTATTCGCTGACTGCGCGAGTTTGCGTCACTACCTGGGCATCATACTCCCGCATTCCGTACTCCTCGATAAAGCGCTTCCGTTTGCCCGATGGAAGCTCCGGCATCGCGTCCTGAATACGCTTCAGCCACTCGTCGCCGATACGCAGGGGGTCCAGGTCCGGCTCCGGAAAATACCGGTAGTCATGCGCGTGCTCTTTGCTCCGCATGCCCGCCGTCTCGCCTATGTCAGGGTTGAACAGACGCGTCTCTTGCTCTACGGTTCCTCCGCTTTCGATGACGGCCACCTGCCGCGCGATCTCGTGATCGATGGCCAGCTTCGCAAACCGGAATGAGTTCAGGTTCTTGATCTCGACTTTGACACCAAACTGATCCGCCCCTTTCACCCGGACCGAAACGTTGGCATCGCACCGGAGCTGTCCCTTTTCCATGTCGCATTCGGACACGCCGGCATACTGCATCACCTGTTTTAGCTCGGTCAAATATGCATATGCTTCCGCAGATGACCGCATATCCGGTTCGCTGACAATCTCGATGAGCGGAGTGCCCGACCGGTTCAGATCGACGTACGTGTAGCGATCCGAATCCTTGAACCCATCGTGGATGCTTTTGCCGGCATCGTCCTCCATGTGCACGCGCGTGATGCCAAAGCGCTGCTTGCTTCCCTCAGAGGCAATCTCCAGCCAGCCGTGCTCGGCGAGGGGCTGATCGTACTGCGAAATCTGGTAGCCTTTCGGCAAGTCCGGATAAAAATAGTTTTTGCGCGCGAATCTCGACACGGGATTGATCCGGCAGCGCAGGGAAAGCGCGGCTTGAATCGCCATCTCAACGGCTGCGCGATTCAGAACCGGAAGGGCGCCCGGCAAGCCCAGACACACCGGGCAAACGTTGGTATTGGGTTCAGCGCCGTAAGTATTCGGGCAGCCGCAGAAAATTTTTGTGCGGGTGCCGAGTTGCACGTGCACCTCAAGGCCAATGACGGCTTCATACTTACTGAGTGGAGCAGGCGGTTTCGCTTGCCTGCTCAGGCTTGCGGACATAGTTCATTATAAAGGTGAGAGGCGTTTTCCATGGAGCTTCAAGTCAACGGGACAGTTCATAACATTGAGGGCGACCCACAGCGCAGCCTGCTCAGTGTGCTGCGCGACGAACTGGATCTGACGGGAACCAAATACGGGTGCGGCGAGGGACAGTGTGGAGCATGCACCGTTCTCATCGGAGAGACTCCCGTGCGCTCCTGCAAGGTTGCGGTGCAGAATGTGGCGGGCCGGCGGATCACCACGATCGAAGGCTTGGCGCGGAACGGGCAACTGCACCCTTTGCAGCAGGCGTTTCTCGATGCGGACGCGATGCAGTGTGGGTATTGCACGCCGGGCATGATCATGACTGGCGTTGGCTTGTTGAGGAAGAACGGCGACCCGGACAGCCCGGAGTTTCGCCGCGTGATCGAAGGCAACGTTTGCCGTTGTGGAACCTACCCCCGGATTGTGACGGCTATGCGGATGGCGGCAGTTGTGCTGAAGCGAGGTCAAAATGCCTGAAGTGTTTTCTGAATTTGAACGTTACGAGCTGCGCGAGGGTGCAGCCTATCGGTTCGAGCCCGATCGGCGCGATTTCTTCCGGCTGCTCGGCGGTGGGATCGTCGTTTACTTCGCGCTCGCAAATTCAGCCGAGTCCCAGGAATCGGGCGCTGGCGGACGCCGTGGCGCAGGGCCTGCCAGCTTGCCGCGGGATATTTCGGCTTGGCTACATATTGGCGACGACAGCAAAATCACGGTCTTTACCGGCAAGGTGGAGGTCGGTCAGAACAGCCGCACCTCGCTCACCCAGGCCGTCTCGGAGGAGTTGCACGCGCCTGCGAGTTCGATCGAGCTGGTGATGGGCGACACGGATCGGACGCCTTTCGATATGGGGACGTTCGGCAGCCGCACCACGCCCACCATGGCGCCTCAACTGCGGCGCGTAGCCATTGCGGCGCGCGAGTTGCTGCTCGATATCGCGGCTGACAAATGGCAGGCGAAATCGGCCGATCTTCGGATCGAGAACGGAACAATAGTCAATCCGGACGGCCGAAAGCCCTTCGCATTTGGCGAGTTGACCAAAGGCAAAACGCTGGCCAAAGCCATCGGCCACGACCCGGTGAGCAAACCGCTGGGCGAGTCCGCTCCCAAGGTAAACGGCCGCGATGTGGTGACCGGGGCGCACCGGTATACCTTCGATTGCAAACGCCCCGGCATGGTATACGGCAAGGTGCTGCGGCCTCCTGCTTTTTCCGCAACGTTGTCATCCATCGATACCACGGCAGCCGAAAAGATCGCCGGTGTGGGCATTGTTCACGATGGCGATTTCGCCGGCGCGTTCGGACCGGACCGGGAGGTTCTCGGGCGCGCGCTTGATGCGATCAAAGCCGATTGGAAAACGCAGCCGCAACCGTCGGGTAAGGATCTGTTTACATACCTGAAGCAGAATCCCGAAGGCGCCGCGCGGCCGGTCAAGCAGCAAGGCTCCGTCGAAACCGGCATGCAGAATGCCGACTATAAGCTCGAGGCCAGCTACAACATCTCCTATATCGCCCATGTTCCACTCGAACCTCGCGCGGCGGTGGCGGAATGGAATAGCGGTAAGCTCACGGTCTGGACCGGAACCCAGCGGCCCTTCGGCGTGCGCGGCGAATTGGCGCAGGCCTTCCATATTCCCGAGGACCGGGTGCGCGTGATCGTGCCCGACACTGGCTCCGGTTATGGTGGAAAACATACTGGCGAGTGCGCGATTGAAGCCGCGCGTCTGGCTAAGGCGGCCGGCAAACCGGTAAAGCTCACCTGGACGCGCCAGGAGGAATTGACTTGGGCCTACTTCCGGCCGGCGGGCGTAATCGATGTGAAAAGCGGCGTTCGCAAAGACGGAACGATCACCGCCTGGGAGTTTCACAACTATAACTCCGGGCCGTCGGGCATCGACCATCGGTACGAAATCGAGAATCAGGACATCCAATTTCATTCCACCAAATCGCCTCTTCGGCAGGGCTCCTATCGCGGCTTGGCTGCAACCGCAAATCATTTCGTCCGCGAGTCGCACATTGACGACCTGGCGCGTGCGGCTGGCTTTGATCCGCTCGAATTCCGATACAAGAATCTGAAAGATCCGCGCATGCGGGCCGTTCTGGCCGCGGCTACCGAGCGCTTCGGATGGGGCAAACCGAAGACCAAGCCGAATCGGGGATTCGGATTGTCGTGCGGATTCGAGAAGAGTGGTTATGTCTCCACCTGCGCGGAAATCTCAGTCGATGCAGCCAACAAGAACGTGAAGATCGAGCGCGCGGTGACAGCTTTCGAATGCGGCGCGATTGTCAATCCCGAGCACCTCAAAAACCAAATCGAAGGAGCCATGATCATGGCCATCGGAGGCGCGCTCTTTGAAGCGATTGAATTTGAGGACGGGAAAATACTGAACGACAAGCTGGCGCGGTATCGTGTTCCGCGCTTCAGCGATGTCCCCAAAGTCGAGGCTGTTCTTGTCGACAGAAAAGATATTGACTCCGCGGGCGCAGGCGAAACACCGATCGTGGGCCTGGCCCCCGCCGTTGGCAACGCCATTTTCGATGCCGTGGGCGTACGCCTCCGATCGCTCCCAATGCGCCTATCCTAAAGAAATGCGATTTCTCTTTCTCATTACCGCCGCGCTGGCAATACAAGCCCAAACCATCGGCATCGACACGCACCTGGATGTCGCGCAACGCGTCCTCATCGAAGGCGTTGACCTGGCGAATCGGCTGCCGGACGGTCAGGTGGATATTCCGCGCTTGCGCGAAGGCGGTATGAATGCGCCTTTCTTCGCGCTGTGGGTACCCACATTCTACAAAGGCTCCGAAGCGGTCCGCCGCACGCTCGACCTGCGCGATGCCATGCAGGGGCTGCTCGACAAGCATCCCGATCTGATCGAGCTTGCGACTACGGCCGCCGGCATCGAGCGCATTACGAAGGCCCATAAGATCGCGGCGATCCTGTCGCTCGAAGGTGGACATCAGATCGACGACGATCTGCGCGTTCTCCGCATGTACCAGCGCATGGGCATTCGCGCCATGACGCTCACGCACTTCCGCAACAACAATTGGGCCGATTCCTCCACCGACAAGCCGGAGCACAATGGACTGACCGACTTCGGGAAGCAGGTAGTCCGCGAGATGAACCGCATCGGTATGATCGTCGATATTTCGCATGTTTCGGATAAGACGTTCTACGATGCTGTTGCGGTCTCGACGAAGCCGGTTTTGGCAACTCACTCCTCGTGCCGCGCGTTGACCGACGTGCCTCGCGATATGACGGACGACATGCTGCGCGCGTTGGCTCGCAATGGGGGCGTTATATCGATCAACTTCTATCCCGGCTTTATCAACGCTAAAGACGCTGAAGCCGGGCGGAAGCTGATCCAACAACAGTCTGCCCACGAGCCCGACGTCATGGGCGCCGCGCTGGACGAATATGCCAAGAAAGCGTACTTCGACGAGCTTCGTCGCATGAAACCCGCCAACGCGACCATCGATGATGTCGTCGCGCACATCGATCACGCCGTGAAAGTAGCCGGCATCGATCACGTCGGAATTGGCAGCGACTTCGATGGCATCGACAGCGTGCCAAAAGGCCTGGAGGATATCTCGAAGATGCCCAAGCTCGCCGCCGCGCTAAAACAAAAAGGCTACAGCGACGCCGACATCCGGAAGATCTGGGGCGGCAATGTTTTGCGGCTCATTCGAACCGTCGTCGGCAATTGAGTAGCACAGGCACGCATCGTGCGCAAGCGCATTCCTGCCTGTGTGGTTCTGAAGCAGAGACAATGACTGTTCCGCAGCCCATCGCAGTGGAATCGTCCGGCTTCGATTCAAAGATTCCCGATCTGCCGAACAGCGACGCGGTATTCCTAGTGTGGGCCGGCGAGCAATCGGCCTACTTGGCCAAGACCAGCATGTTGCGGCGGCGGTTGCAGCGCATCCTGAAACCAGTCGAACACACCGGCCGGATGCTCAACCTGCGCGCTGTTGCGACCAAAGTGGAATACTGGCTGACCGGCTCGCGCTTCGAATCGGCGCTGGTGCAT
This sequence comes from Bryobacteraceae bacterium, assembly GCA_051000095.1. Taxonomy (GTDB): domain Bacteria; phylum Acidobacteriota; class Terriglobia; order Bryobacterales; family Bryobacteraceae; genus JBBSHP01. The sequence goes on from JBPCOQ010000169.1 coordinate 21,011, forward strand.
TATGCGCTGGCGAAGCGGCATTACCCGGACAAGTATCTGCGCATGATCAAGCTGCGCATGCCTGCTTACGTGCGCGTTACGCTGAATAACCAGTTTCCGTGCACTCAGGTGACTACGCGATTTGGCAGCAGCCAAGCCCTCTACTACGGTCCCTTCCGAACCCGCGGTGGAGCCGAACATTTCGAGGCGCAGATGTTGGATCTGTTCCAGGTCCGGCGATGCCAGGAGGACCTTCAGCCCGCCCCGAACCACCCGGGCTGCATCTACGGCGAGATGAACCGGTGTCTGCGGCCTTGCCAGCAAATAGTGAGCCCGGACGAGTACTTCAGTGAGGTCACCCGGCTGACCGGGTTCCTGGCCGACCATGGCGCTGGCATGATCACGAAGATCGCCGGGGCGCGTGATCGTCTGAGCGAGGAGATGGATTTCGAGCAGGCGGCACGTCAGCATAAGTTGCTCGAACAGGTACAGCAGGTGATCGCGGCTCGCGACGACCTGGTGACCGGCATTGACCAACTGAATGGAGTCGCCGTGGTGGAATCCGGGCAGCCGGATTCAGTCCGGCTCTGGTTTGTGTGCCAAGGCTGCTGGCAAAAGCCGGAGGACTTCGCGCTGACATCCCATATATCTCTCGACCAAAGATTGCGCGAGCTGGTGGCCGGATTGCGGCCTGTGCCGGCTGCACTGCCAGATCGAAAGGAACACCTGGCGCTGCTCGCCCGCTGGTTCTATTCAACATGGCGCGATGGAGAGTGGCTCAGCTTCGACAGTCTGGAGCAGGTGCCATACCGCAAACTAGTGCGCGCAATTTCCCGCGTTCATGCGTAGCGTGGAGCAGGTCCCCGACCTGCTCGCCGAAGGCGGTGTTTTAGGGATTCGCCAGTGGCACGCGAGCCGGTCGGAGAGACATAAGTGATTGAAAATGTTTTGGCTCCGCTTAAGTAAGTGGCATTGGGCGAAACCGCCTGCCGCACTCACTGTTTCGACTGCGGTAGAATCACACCATTAGCTTTTCAACACAGGGAGGTTGTGCCATGCGAGTTGTTCTCGCCGTCTTATTGGCGGCTATTGTTTTCGTTCCTTTTGCCCTTGCGCAGATCGATACCGGCGCGATCGTCGGGACGGTGCGCGACCCCAGCGGCGCCGCTATTCCCGGCGCAACCGTCACTGTAACCAACCGGGCAACCGGCGTTACGCAAACCACCACCACCAACGGCGCGGGCGAATACCAGTTCAGCGCCTTGATTCCGGGCACATACTCGGTCAAAACCACTGCCAGCGGATTCGGCACGCAGGAGAACAACGCCGTGCCGGTGGACGTGCAGTCCCGTCCGGCGATCGATTTCACTTTGCGCGTGGGCGAGGTGACGCAAGTATTGGAAGTGGAGGGGACCGCTCCGCTGCTCCAGACTCAATCCGCCGACGTCGGCGGAGTCATGCAGCAGAAGCAGATCGTGGACCTGCCGCTGAATGGGCGGCGTTACTCGGACCTGGTGCTGCTCGAAGCCGGCATCCAGAAGAATCTCACCAATCCCAACAACCAGGCGCCCGATCGTTTCAGCTCGAACGGCAACCTGGAGCTTCAGAACTATTTTTCTCTGGATGGCGTGGACAATAACTCCGGCTCCACCAATCTCCAGGAGGGATCGGTGCAAGCCGTGCAGCCTCCGCCCGATGCGCTGCAGGAATTCCGTGTACAGACACGCACGTATTCGTCCGAGTTTGGAACCTCGGCGGGCGCGGTGATCAACGCGGCCATCAAGTCCGGCACCAATCAGTTTCATGGCGATCTATGGGAATTTCTCCGCAACAGCCAGCTCGACGCGAACACCTTTTTTAACAACTCGGGCGGTGTCCCGCGCGGCCACTTCACTCAGAACCAATACGGCGCAACCATTGGCGGCCCGGTCATCAAGAACCGCACCTTCTTCTTTGGCGATTTTCAACAGTTCACTAGCCGTAAGGCGACCACGATCCTGTCGACGGTGCCAACGCCTCTGATGAAACAGGGCAACTTCACGGAGCTCAATCTTGCCTTGGCTAGCCCTCAAGTAGCTGGACAAGCGGGGTGCGTCTCAGGCAACATCATCCGAGCGAATTGCATCGACCCTGTAGGTCAGAAGCTCCTGGGATTGTTTCCCGATCCGAACATACCGTCCGCCGTGGCTCGTCAGGGCGCTCCTGGAAGTTGGACGGGCGGAAGTAATTATCAATTCCCTTATTCACAGCCTAACGATACGCGTACCTGGGATGTGCGCGCCGATCACACCATTACTCAGAATGTGCGGCTGTTTGGCCGCTACAGCGATTATCTGGTCGATCGGCAGGACCCGCCCTGGACCAGCGATCCGGTAGCCGGCAACGGCAACTTCGCCACGCAATTCCGAATTCGCGGCAAGTCGGTAGCCCTGGGATTGACCCAGACTCTCTCCAGTTCTCTGTTGAACGAGCTGCGTGGCGGCTTCAACCGGGATTTCGCGCATAGCGACCCGATCGGCTTAAGCATCGGCAAATCCCTCGCAAGCCAGTTCGGATTGAATGGCATTCCGGATGGACCGAACGACGCGGGTCTCCCGCCCATCAACATCAACGGCCTGCAGCGGCTCGGCTCCTCTCCCTGGCGCCCGCAATACCAGATTTCGCAAGTCTGGCAACTACTCGACAATCTGAGTCTGCTCAAGGGCAATCACAGCTTCAAGTTCGGTTATGAATACCGGCACATGAGCGACAATTTCCTGGACATTCAATCGCCGCAAGGCCAGATTTCTACGAGTGGCATTTACACGGCGAAAGGCACTTTTGGCGTACCCGATTTTCTCTTGGGGGACATCAATTCCGCGCAGTTTACTACGCCCACGGTGGTCCACAATTACGAAATTGGCCACAGCTTCTATGCGCAGGACACCTGGCGCCTCAAGCCCAACCTCACCGTCAACTATGGATTGCGCTACGAGCTTTTCTCGCCGCTGCTGAACCATCAGAACGCCGTGTCGAACTTCACTCCAGCCAACGGCGGCGGCTTTGTGACAGCGCAGCCTAACGCGTCCGATTGGTATGGCCGCTCGTTGATCCATCCCGACAAAACGGATTTTGCTCCTCGTCTCGGCTTCAGCTATCAGCCTTCGAGCCGGATCGTCCTGCGCGGCGGCTACGGCATCTTCTATCAGCACACCACTCGAATCGGCTCAGAAAGCGTGATCGCGCTCAATCCCCCGTTCGTGATCGATAGCGGTCTCAGCCAGATACTGGGGAGCACCGACACCGTGTTTCAACTGAGAAACGGATTCCCGGGGAGCCAGTTCGGCACGTTCAGTCTTTCCAAGCTTTCGCCGCTCCGCGCGCAGGATCCGAATCAGCGGGCCGGCTACGTCCATCAAACCAGCTTCGGTCCGGAATTCCAGTTAAGTCAGAGCACGGTACTCGATCTCACCTATGTCGGCAATTTCGGCCGGCGGATGAATCGGCTGCGGAACGCCAATCAAGGCTTTGTCACCGGGTTCGACGCCACCGGAAAGCCAAGCGTAGCGTTTCCCTATGCGAATCTCAACAACGGCGGCCAGCATGCCTTTCTCGAGCTGGCAACCAACGATGGCTCCACCGATTACAATGCGTTGCTGTTCTCCTTGCGGCGTCGCTTTTCGCAAGGACTCAGCTTTGGACTGAGCTACACCTGGAGCCACAACCTCGCCGATTTTGTCGATAACCTCACCGGCGGCGCGACTCCTCAGAACGCCTACGCCTACGATCTGGAACGAGGGAATTCGCCGTTCGATGTCACTCACCGCTTTGTCGGCTACGGCATCTGGAACCTGCCCATCGGGAAGGGCGGCTGGGTGCTGAACAACGATAACGTGGCCAGCCGTCTGATTGGCGGATGGCAGCTCAACACGATTGTCACGCTCGAAACGGGAACACCCTTCAGTGTCGGCGTCACTGATCAGAGCGCTACGGGTGGGAATCACCAGTCGCGGGCCAATTGCATCGGAGACCCCTTGCAAGGCGCCACCACCGATCCAAGTAAGTATGTGGGGAACGGCGCGCCCGGGTTCTTCATCAACCCCGCGGCATTCTCAGTTCCGGCACCGGGAACTTTTGGAACCTGTGGCCCTCGCAACATCCACGGACCTGGCCTCGAAAATGTGGATCTCAGCTTGTTCAAAAACTTCGCGATTACAGAGGCGATTCGGGTTGAATTCCGGGGAGAGTTCTTCAACGCCTTCAATCATGTGAATTTCAACAATCCGAGTTCAGGGTTCAACCCCACCTCGCTGGGCTCGTTCGGCAGAGTCTTCGGCACGGTCACGGACCCCCGCGAAATCCAATTCGCGCTGAAGCTGTATTTCTAGAATGCGTTACTCATCGCCCCACATGGGTTCTTATTCATTTTGCTTGGTTGCCTCCCTGGGTATCCTCCTCGCCCAAGCGCCTTACAAATCGGCAATCGCTCCATCCGATGTTGCCTTAGACATTCCACCCAACATCGGCTCCCCCGCTGTGTGGCAAAGCATCAAAAAGCTGCACACCCGTGCCAGCTTGATCATGCTCACCGCCCATCCCGATGACGAAGACGGCGGAATGCTCACCTACGAGTCAAGAGGGCAGGGAGCCCGCGTCGCTCTTCTCACACTGAACCGGGGTGAAGGCGGCGCCAACGTCATGTCGCCCGACTACTTCGATGCCCTAGGCCTGGTTCGCACCGAAGAACTGCTGGCCGCGGGCCGATACTACGGCGTCGATCAGTATTGGACACGCGTGATCGACTATGGCTTCTCGAAGACGATCGATGAATCGCTCTCCAAATGGACTCGCGATCGCGTGCTTTACGATGTCGTTCGAGTGGTCCGAATGGTGCGCCCGCTGGTAGTGACTTCCGTTTTCGTGGGCGGTCCGTCCGACGGCCACGGCAATCACCAGACCGCCGGCTTGATGGCCAAAGAGGTGTACCGGCTCGCCGGCGATCCCAGTGTTTTCCCGGAGCAGCTCCGCTCCGGACTGCGTCCCTGGACGCCGCTCAAGTATTACGCGCGCGTTCCTTTTTCTCGGCGAGGTGGAGGTGCCGGAGTCACGGCCAGTGTACAGATTCCGGAAGGCAGTTACGATCCGGCGCTGGGCCTCAATTACGTCCAGGTCTCGCGCGAGGGTCTCGGGCTGCAGAAATCGCAGAACGGCGGCACCGGAGTTCCAGCCGCCGGGCAGGTGATGAGCCCCTATCATCGCTACGAGTCGCGCGTTGAATCCAAAGATCAGGAGCAATCCTTCTTCGACGGCGTGGACGTGAGCCTGATGGGGATTGCGAGCCTTGCCAAGGGCGCGAATGCGGGCTTCCTGGTTGAAGGCTTGCGGCAAATCAACACCTCGGTGGAGCAGGCTATGGCGGGTTTCTCCGCCGCTCAACCCGAAAAGATCGCTCCCATGCTGGCCGATGGGCTGAAGCGCACGACAGCCCTGTTGAAAGAGCTTTCGCAAAGCAATCTTCCGGAGGACGCTAAGTTCGACATCTCGCGCGAGCTCGAAATCAAGCAGGCCCAGTTCAACAATGCTCTGATCGAAGCGCTCGGCATTTCCATGCGCGCGGCCGTCGCTCCGGAGAAGGAACCGAACCCCATGTTCGCGATGTTCATGGGCGACCCGGATACGTTTCAGATGGCGATCCCCGGCCAGTCGTTCGGCGTGAAGGTCCGCGTGGTGAATCAGAGCGGCGCCCAAATGACAGTCACCGGACTTACCCTGGTACCCTCGGATCCCAAATCGTGGACGGTCTTTCCCTCCGAGATCCCGCTCGGCCCGCTGACATCCGGCAAGCCGCTGGATGTCACGGTCCGCGCCACAATCGCCGCCAACGCGGGCTACACGCGCCCCTACTTCACCCGTCCAAACATTGAACAGCCTTACTACGACATCACCGATGAGCGTTATCTGAATCAGCCGTTGTCACCGTATCCCCTGGCCGCTTCGGCAACGCTGCTGTACAACGATGTGCCAATCACGATCGACCAGGTGGTGCAGACGACGAAGCGCGCTACCGGTTATGGACAAGTGCACCAGCCTCTGGCCATCGCCCCCGCGATCTCCATCGAAATTTCGCCCCGGGCCGGGATTGTTCCGCTTGGCGCAAAGTCGTTTCCCGTGAGCGCTGTGGTGCACAGCAACGTCAAAGGTCCGGCCAAGGGAACCGTCCGGCTGGAATTGCCGGCGGGCTGGCGCTCTGCCCCTGCCTCAGCGCCTTTTATAACGCTGCAAGACGGCGAAGATCAATCCGTCCAGTTTGCGGTTACGCCGGCCAACATGTCTGAGCAGCCCTATCAGATCACGGCGATGGCCGATTATGCCGGCAAAACCTATCGCGAGGGGTACGACTCGACCGGCTATCCCGGATTGCGTCCGTACTTCCTGTATCGCCCCGCGACCTACAAGACCACGGGCGTAGACGTGAAAGTTGCGCCGGGCTTGAACGTCGGCTATATCTCGGGCAGCGGAGACGACGTTCCCGCTTCGCTCGAGCATCTCGGAATCAAGGTGAATTTTCTGCCAGCGTCCGATCTCGCCACTGGCAATCTGGCGAAGTACGATGCCATTCTGTTGGGTGTGCGCACCTACGCGGTTCGCGAGGAGCTGAAGACCTACAATGCACGCCTGCTCGAATACGTGAAAAACGGCGGAGTGATGATCGTGCAGTACAACACGCCGGAATACGACCGCAACTTCGGCCCGTATCCGTACGTTATGGGCAACAATCCGGAGGAAGTTACGGACGAAGCTTCTACAGTGCAGATCCTCGCGCCGGAAAATCCGGTGTTTAACTGGCCGAACAAGATCACGGCGAACGATTTCAAGGGCTGGGCGGAAGAGCGCGGGTCGAAATGGATGCAGTCCTGGGATTCGCATTACGAAGCGCTGCTCGAAACACACGACCCAGATCAGGCTCCGCAAAAGGGTGGTCTGCTCTACGCGAAATACGGCAAGGGTATCTATATTTACAACGCATATGCGTTTTACCGGCAGTTACCGGAAGGCGTGCCGGGAGCGTATCGATTGATCGCGAACATGTTGAGCCTGCCGAAAAACCCCAACAGGTGAACGGTTAGAGTGCTTCTAAGATCAACACAGGCAGGAATGCGCTTGCGCACGTGCCGTGCCTGTGCCACGGTCCGGTGTCATGATAGGCAAGCCCGTGGTCCGTGAGACTCGGATCACGGTCGAACTCATCTTGGAGAAACTAGCCGCCGGCGAAACTATCGAGCAGATCTTATCTGCACACCTGCAGCTCACAGAGGAAGCCATCCGCGCAGCTTTGGCGTTCGCCGCCGATGCACTGAAGGCGGACGTCGTTTATCCGGCAGAGACGATTAGTCGGTGATATTCTCGCCGATGAAAGCATCGACCGGCAGATCGTCGAAGCAATCCGCGGCAACGGCTACGAGGTCCTATCTGTCGCGGAGAGCTCGCCCGGGATTCCCGATCATCCCGTCAAGCGACCACGATGCACTCGAAGGGCTTCGTTGGCTTCGGAGAGCGAACTTCGCGTATACAAGTAGAATGATTGCTCGATAAAATTTGCCGGTCACGCCTCTAGCGTCAAGGCTTCGAGAAGCTGCCGGGCGGCGCTGACAACCTGAGTGCTCTTCCAAATCTCTGGGAAGTGCCGCTTATTGCCGGTGACAAGGAAGTGCGCGTTGGAAGTCTCCGCACTCTAGAAACCGATTATCCGGTTCGTCAGCGGAAGCTGAAAGCGTATGGCGTGGCTCGATAAGAGCCGCTCTCTCCCGTAAAGCGTGTAATGTCTCGTTGACTCGATCCGGATCGACCGTATTCAGATGCGCCGACACCACTACATTGGTGTCAATCATCACACCGGTCATGAAGAGCGCCGGTTAGTCGGTGATTTCTTGCCGCGCCGATCGATCCGGCCAGCGGCTACTTCGGCATCGATCTCGTCCATGGTGATCTTATTAAGGCCTTTGCGCTTGGCTTCGGCTCGAACGTCTTTCAAGGCTTGAGGAATGCGATCGACAACGAGCTTGGGCGTAAGGGTAATCTTTCCCTTGTCCCACTCGGCATCGACGATATCGCCAACTTCAATACCGGCTTCCTCCCGCAGACCGGCAGGCAATGTGAGCTGATATTTATCTTTAACTTTGATGATAGATATACATTGTGCGTTGTTGGAGTTTCTGAAATTCCAACATGCATGAGTAAGTGTAGCGCCACGGCAGAATCCGTAAAGCAGCTGGCTGGTTGAGCACCGGCATAAAGACATCGTATCGAGGATCGCTCTCATGATCGGGATGGCTTTTTGTAACGTTTCCGCCTGCTGCGACCGGGATCTTGATCGCGATGCAGAAGCTTCGGACGTCGATGACATCGAGGCGCCGTTCGCCGGTGGGTCACAGTCGCGGCCTCTTTATTTTCTCTTTCTGCTGGAACTATATACAGGCAAATCCGCGCCGCGCCGCCGCGTCCAGGGCGCCTGACTCGGTAAAGTGAAGACACTTTATGAAACTCATACTCTGTCATCCAAACCGAACCGGCTCCCGCTGACGGCATTGTGTGCACAATGCCGTCAGCCGAGGACTCTGGCTGCGCCTAACTCTCTGAACCTAAAACGACTTATTCATCCGAAAGAGCAAAACGAGAAAACGGCGGAATGCCGTCAGCCCCTAATTCCACTGGCTGATCGGCGTACCCGCTAGCGGTAGTTGTTGTAGAATATCCCCAATGCGTATTCTATTCTCGCTTCTGTTGGCTGTTTCTTTCCTTTTTGCTCAGGGCACTACGTCCCGGGCAGTTGGTACAGTGACCGATCCTAGCGGCGCACCCCTCGCCGGGGCTACCGTTACACTGACGAATGAGGGCACCCAAGGAACTTTCAAGGCGACTACCTCCTCTACCGGAAATTGGGTGATCGATTCGCTGCAGGTCGGCAACTACACCGTCGAAGTGGAAGCGGCTGGCTTCAAGAAATTTGTTTCGCGCGGAAATGCCTTGACCATTGGCGCTCCGATGACTGTTAACGCCACGCTAACTCTCGGAACGATAACCGAATCGGTGGAGGTGAGCGGATCGGCCGAGCTGGTGCAGACCAGTACTTCCGGCAACTTCGGCAATCTCTTTACCCAGAACAGCGTGCGCGAATTGCCCATCGTCGGCACCCGCGGACGCAGTCCGTTAGACCTAGTGCTCATACAGCCGGGCGTCGTGGCGGGAGCAAACACCGGCGGAGGAGTGCACGTGAACGGAGCCCGCGACCGATCCTGGAATTACACGCTGGATGGCATCGACATCAATGAGACCAGCGCGAGCGGATCGGACTTCTCTCCTCTGCGTACCAATCCCGATTCGATCGCGGAGTTTCGTGTAATCACCGGCAATGCGACTGCCGAATACGGCCGCAACAGCGGAGGCCAGGTGGCCATGATTACCAGCTCCGGCACCAATTCCGTGCATGGCGAGGCCTTCTGGTTCTATCGCACCCCGCGTCTGAATGCCAATGAATACACCAACACGCTGGATGGCATCGGCAAGGCGCAGTTCGTGCAGAACATCACCGGGCTCAGTATCGGTGGACCGATCATTAAGAACAAAACCTTTGTGTTTGGCAATGTCCAATTTCTGCAGGCTACCAATACGGCCTCCACCACGCGAACCGTGTACACGGCCCAGGCGCGCCAGGGAATCTTACGATATGTCGTCGGCGCGCGAAATCAGCCGGCCGGCGTCGTGGGCGCCTCTGTCGACCGTGCGGGCAATGTGCTCCCCGGCGTGCAAATCGGAACCTATGACGTGGTCGCGAACGATCCGCAGCACATCGGAATCGATAAGCAGATTCAGCCGTATCTCGCTAATATGCCGCTGCCGAACCGGTTCGACTTGGGGGACGGCTTGAACACGGCGGGATTTACCTTCGGGGCCGGGCAGCAGGAGCGCCAGCACGACGACACCATCAAGGTCGATCACATTTTCAATTCTCAGAACACGGTGTTTTTCCGGGGCGCGTGGGGCAGCCAGGATACCAATTGCGACGCTGTCAACGGAGGGCAGCCGGTATTTCCTGGCCTACCCTGCGTGGTGAATACCCAGCGCTCGCCTCAAAACCTGGTGTTCAACTATCGCTGGAGTCCCAAACCCAACGTCACCAATGAAGCCGTTTTCGGGCAAAGCCGGTTCACTTTCAACTTTGCCCTGCCGTCGAACGACCTGACCAAGATTGGTTTCAACAGCGCGCCCGTCAACACTACTGCCATCTTTGACTTCGGGAATCTACGGACACTCAAGACGTACCAGGTGGTCGATAATCTAACTTGGATTCGGGGAGCGCATACCCTCAAATTCGGTACCAACCTGCGTTTCCAAAAGCATTTCGATGTACGAGGTTCCATCGCGGGGCAGGACGCCACCACCGATATCGATTTCAGCCGTGATATCAATACTGTCGACCCCGCAACATTTCACTTGCCCACCAATTTAAACGTTGCTTTCGATCAACCCGCCTTTCAGGACAACATCAATTTCCTGTTGGGCCGGGTTGGCAGCATCACCCGTGGGTTTGCCAGTCAAGGCGATCAATTCGTGCCCGGTCTGTTCAAGTTTGAATCCGATTTTCCAGAGCTGGATTTTTATGCGCAGGATACTTGGAAGGTCACTCCCCGCCTGAGCATTGATGCCGGCCTGCGCTGGGAAATCAAGCTGACCGCCAGCAATCCGGATAATCTGCTAACGCATCCGAACCAGGACATTACCGCCGGAGCGCCGCCCACGAACACTCTAAAATGGGTAAACGGGTCCTTCTACAACAGCGATTTCCACGCATTCGGCCCTTCTATCGGCGTGGCCTGGGATCCTACCGGAGAGGGAAAGACTTCCGTCCGCGCCAACTATCGCCTCGCCTATGACCGGATCCAAACCTTCACCCTTTCCTCGACGGTAATCGCGAATCTCCCGGGGCTTACCCAGGGGCTGGTCAGCCAGGACTATGGGCAGGCTGGCGGCCGCTTGTCGAATCTGCAGCCTCTGCCGCCTCCCACGGTCAAGCCGAGCGATCTTCGCCAGCCACCGCCATTTTCCAGCAACGGCATTACGGTGGTGGATCCCTCGTTCAAGACGCCCACCACGCATGAATTTGGTTTGAGCTTGCAGCATCAAATTGCTCGCAACACCATTGTCGAGGCCGACTACATCGGCCGGCGCGCCTATCACCTGTTTGGCGCTTATAACGCCAACCAGGATCAGATTTTCGGCAACGGCTTCGTGGATGCCTTTAATACCGTCAAAGCCGGTGGAGACAGCCCCCTGATCGACAAGCTGGTGGCCGCGGATAACCGGCTCCAGGCTGGCGAGACTGGATCGCAGCTCGTGCGGCGGCTATTCGCATCCACTCTCTCGCTCAACTCCGTTGCCGCGCTCGCGAATACTCTGGCCACCCGGATACAAGGCGGCCAATCGGTGACCGCGCTATCCGGCGCGGGAGCCTTCCCGCTCATTCCGTTCCCGCAGTTCGGCGGCTTCCTGAACGTGATCGATTCCAACGATTTTTCCACCTATCACGCTTTACAAGTACAGTTGCAACGGCGCTATTCGAACGGTTTCACGGGCCAGGTTTCCTACAGCTTTTCGAAATCGCTGGATACGCGCTCCTTTGACCCTACCTTCTCGCAGGTCAGTACGGGCAATTTGCAATCGGCGGCCAACACGCCGGTCGATATTCACAATCGCCGCCTGAACTACGCGCCTTCGGACTTCGATCGAACCCACGTGATCCAAGGCTACTGGGTCTATGAGCTGCCCTTTGGACCGGGCAAACACTTTGGAGCGCACACCAACAGCATCCTGGGTAAAGTGATCGGCGGGTGGGAAGCCGCGGGCGTCCTGACACTCGAATCCGGACGCCCTTTCACCGTCTACGCAGGCTCCAACACCGTCACCAACGTGCGTCAGACACCCGCCAATTGCGACCACTGCCCGCGCGATCTGGGCGGTGTCTTCATCGACCCGGTTTCAACTTCCAAGTTTTATTTCACCGCGGATCAACGCGCCAAGTTCTCGACGCCCGCGCCGGGAGACTTCAGCAATACCGGGCGCAATTACTTCCGCGGCCCTGGTTACTTCGACGTGGACGCGACGTTTTCCAAAAACATCCAGATTACCGAGCGCTTTCGTATCCAGCTTCGAACGGACGCAACCAACCTGGCGAACCACCCTTCGGCGGATATCCCAACGGCGACGATCACCAGCTCGGTCTTCGGCCGCATCCGTGGGAGTACACAAAGCGCCTCGCGCAAGTTCCAGCTAGGCGCAAAATTCTATTTCTGAGCCCCTTTTCTCAACTGCATCACAACACCGTGAGTGGAGCAGGCGGTTTCGCCTGCCGCGCGACCGAAGGTCGCCGCTAAAAAATCGTCGCGCCTTGTATAATGAATCATCTGCTTCAGAGGAGAACTGTATGTCTAAGCTTTGCGGTAGTCACTTTTTTGCCGGCGTTTTTGCGGTCCTGGCGTTAAGCCCTCAATGGACCAACGCCCAGGAGGTCACGGGTACGATTAGTGGAAATGTTCAAGACGCCTCGGGCGCGGCTGTTCCTGGCGCCAAGATCAACGTCACCAACACGGATCGAAAGCAACTTTTGCGCTCCCTCATTTCGGGCTCCGACGGCGGGTACACAGCGACGCTGTTGCCGATCGGCCACTATACCGTCGCAGTCGAAGCTCAAGGCTTCAAGAAGGCATCCAAGACCGCCGTTGAACTGAATGTGAACGATAAACTCTCGGTCAACTTCGCGCTCGAGGTCGGCGCGGTCAGCGAAGAAGTAACCGTACAGTCCAACGTGAGCCAGGTCCAGACGCAAAGTGCGGAGACGTCCAACCTCATCTCCGGTACCCAGGTTCGCGAGCTGGCGCTCAATACCCGCAATTATGTTCAGCTCGTCACGCTTTTACCAGGCGTCACGACCGGCGGCAACGATCAGGTGTATGTGGGTGTCAGCGCGCCGGCCGGCACGAGTAATCAAACCCAGTTTTCCGTGAACGGCGCTCGCATCTCGCAGAACAACTGGACCATCGATGGGGCGGACAACGTGGATCGCGGCGCGAATCTGACTTTGCTCAACTATCCCAGCGTCGACGCCATTGCCGAATTCAAGGTGCTGCGCGGCCTGTACACTGCCGAATTCGGACGCGGAGCCGGCGGCCAGATCAATGTGGTTACCAAGTCCGGCACGAGCGGATTCCACGGCGACCTTTACGAATTCGTCCGCAATAACGCATTTGCAGCCAATAACTTTTTCAATAACGCGCGCAGTCTGAATTTGGGATCTGACGGAAAAGCGCAAGTTCCGCCCATACGCTACAACAACTTTGGCTATACGATTGGCGGGCCCGTTTTCATTCCGAAGCTTTACAATCGAGATAAGAACAAGACGTTCTTTTTCTTCTCGCAGGAATTCCGGCGGGTCATCACCTACAGCACTGCAAACGGCACCGCGCCGACGGCCGCCGAGAAGCAGGGGATCTTCCCGAACCCGGTATGTGTATCCTTTTCTTTGGCTGGCTCGTGCCTGCAAACTGGAACTCAGGTAACCAACATCAATCCGGTCGCGCAAGCTTACATAAAAGACATATTTTCAAAACTGCCGGATGGAGTTCCGGGTACGAACGCGTTATTTTCAGCATTGAGAAATGTTTTTTACGCGCGGCAGGAGCTCTATAAGATTGACCATATCTTCAGCCAGAAGCTGGCGCTCTCGGGACGTTATTTGCAGGATACGATCCCGACCATAGAACCCGGTGGACTGTTCACCGGCTCGCCCTACCCAAACCTGGCAACGACCAATACCAATGCGCCCGGTAAAAGCGTCACGATTCACGCCACCTCTTCCTTCTCTCCCACGTGGCTCAACGAAGCCGGCTACTTTTATTCGTATGGAGCGGTCACCAATACCACGTCGGGTTTGGACAACGCCGCCCTTTCGCCCGACATCAAGGTGAACTTACCCTATCCCGTCACGCTTGGCCGCGTTCCGACGCTATCGTTCGCCGGTGGAGGCAGCGGCGTCTCGAGCTTCGGTCCTTATGCCGACTTCAACCGCAATCACACCATCTTCGACAATATGAGTAAGATATGGGGCCGCCATACCCTGAAGTTCGGGTTCACCTACAATCACTACCAAAAGACCGAGAACGACGGTAGGGCCAATACAGGAGCATTCTCGTTTAGCAACTCGGGCAAACCGGCTGCCGCAACCAGCTTTGAGCAGTCTTTCGCGAGTTTTCTGTCCGGGTACGCGGGGACATTTACGCAGGCATCGGTCGACTACGCGCCCAATATCAACGCCAATCAAACCGAGTTGTACGTTCAGGACGATTTCCACGTCCGGCCGAATTTCACGGTCAACATCGGCCTGCGCTATTCGTTGTTCCGCGCTCCAACCGAAGCGCAGAACAACCTTTCCAACTTCGATCCTTTCCTATTCGATCCATCCAAGGCTCCCCAGGTGGATCCGGTCACAGGATTGATCATCGCGAATACGGGAGATCCGCTGAATGGCTTGATCATCGCGGGTAAGAATTCACCGTACGGCAACAAGATCTCGAATGAAAATTATAAGAACTTGGCGCCACGCATCGGTTTCTCTTGGGACCCGTTCAGGAACGGAAAGACGGCCATCCGCTCAGGTTATGGTATTTACTACGACACGCCCCAGTTCGGATTTTATGAAAGCGAAGCAGCCAATCCGCCCTTAATCCAGAACATCACCATTGCGAACACGCGTTTTGATATGCCAACGGCGGGCAGTCCGGTGGTCAGCGCGTCGCCCAAGACGCTGACCGCCAGCCCGATCCCCTACCGCACGCCCTATCTGCAACAGTTTAGTTTCGATGTGCAACGTGAAGTGCTGCCGAACTTCATTCTGGATGTGGGATATCTCGGGTCAACGGGAACGCACTTGGTTGGCTCACTCGATATCAATGAAGTGCCGCCGGGATTGGCGGCCGCTGTTGGCGTGGTTCCCGCCGGAACCTTTATTACCGGCGCGACCACCCCCAGGCTGAATTACCTTCGTCCCTACCGTGGCTATGGCCCAATCAATGCGATTGAGACCATCTACACTTCAAACTACAATTCGTTGCAGGTAAACGCCCAGAAGCGGTTCTCCGGCAACACGCTCTTTGGAGTGTCTTATACCTATTCGAAGAACTTGACTACCAGCCGCGCCGACACGAGCGGGCCTCCGCAGAATACCTATAACCGCCGAGCGGATTATGCGTTGGCGCCGTATGACCGTGCTCATGTTTTCTCTGCAAATTACGTGGTGGAGATTCCGTTATTCCGGGCGCAGAAGGGATTCGTGGGACACGTTCTGGGCGGCTGGGAGCTTTCCGGGATCACACAATACGGTACCGGCCAGCCGTTGACCATCGCAACTGCGGCCGGCACCGACCCCGCTGGACTCGGGATCCTTGGATCGAGCGCGGCCGGCCCGCGGCCCGATCAAATTTGCGATCCGAACGCCCAAGCGCCGCACACCTATACCTCCTGGTTCAACACTGCTTGCTTCGCCGATGTGCTACCAGGCCAGATTCGACCTGGCAACGCGGGCCGCAGCACCATTCGCGGACCGGGATACGGGCGTTGGGATATGTCCTTGATTCGGAATGTGAAGCTCCGGGAGAGCATGAGCTTCCAATTGCGCGGAGAGGCTTTCAACGTCTTCAATCATGTGAACCCGTACAATTTCAATACAACGTTGGGCAGCGCCCAGTACGGGAATATCACGAGCGTCCGAGACCCGCGTATCATCCAAATCGGCGCCAAGTTTTACTTCTAACCGATCAATGTGGGGCAGGTGATCTCGTCCTGCTTTCGGGGAGCAACATGCGTCTCGACTCTGTCCCGGCCGCGCTTGCTTGTGACACCAACGGCTCAATTGCCGGCCCGATTTAAGGGCAGTCGTCCGCACCGCAAAAACCGGCCATGATGGCAACTACAGCGCGCCGCCGCTGCAGATCGGGGTTGCGGTGCAAGAAAGACATCGAGTTGAATGTCAGCGACAAATTGACGGTTAGTTTCCAGCTTGAGGTCGGCGACGTGCATCAGGAACTGACCACAACCTCATCGGCGGTACACCGATCCGCGAGTTGTCTGATTACGAGCAACTGGCCGCGATCTATGTGGGCAGGCAAAACCCTTGACGGGCCAGTCCAATGCGTTGACCTTTTTAATCAACGGCGGCCGCACGGACCAGAATAGCTGGACCGTGGACAGGGCCGACAACCTCGATCGCGGCGCTAATCTGACAACCAGCGTAGAGCAGGCGAGTTCCTTCGCCTGCTTGGGCTTGCATGGTTTAATTCCGGAGAGTAACTTGAAATAGTGAACCTCGAAGCGATCTTCAAAGAACTCAAGACCTTGCCACCGCAACGGCTGGAGCGCGCTGCGGACTACATACATCGATTACACTCCAGTAGCCGGGTAGAGCGGAAAGGCGCTCT
The DNA here is from genome assembly GCA_051000095.1 of Bryobacteraceae bacterium. Classification (GTDB taxonomy): domain Bacteria; phylum Acidobacteriota; class Terriglobia; order Bryobacterales; family Bryobacteraceae; genus JBBSHP01. Next base: position 37,492 of record JBPCOQ010000169.1, read on the forward strand.
GCGGAGAACCGCTGGAAGTTTAACGGGCGAAGAAGCCGACGACCTGGCGGGGATCATTGAGAAAGGCTGTGAACAGATCGACGAACGCGATAGGTAGCGTTCTGGTCGATACCAGTGTCGTGGTTGATTACTTCCGCCAAGACCTGAGCCTGCACGCGAAAATCGATCAAGTTGAAGACGTGTATCTGCCTCTGCCGGTCCTGGGCGAACTGTTTTACGGAAGCCACAAAGCGAAGCAAAAGGAAAAGGTGCTTATGCAAGTGCAAGAATTTTCCAACGGCTGCATCCTCATTCTGCCGGATGAAACCACCGCCGAACTCTATGGCCGGATCAAGCTGGAGCTTGCCACCGCTGGAAAAACAATCCCGGAGAATGACGTTTGGATTGCCGCGGTGGCCAGACAGCACGATCTTCCGCTAGCGACGCGGGATCGGCATTTTCCTTCGTCTCGGGGTTGACCCTGTTGGCGTGGTGAGGGACAAGAACTGGAAAGAGCTACTACCGGCCGGCCCCCACTGGCTCCGGTTCTGGCATCGCCTGCCGCACCCGTTTCTTTTTCCGTGCGCCGAAGCGGCGCTCCAACCACTCCTGGAAAGTTTCCAGATAAATATAGACTACCGGAGTCAAGAACAGCGTCAGGAGTTGCGAAAAGATCAGCCCACCCACTACCGCCATGCCCAGCGGCCGGCGCGCTTCCGATCCGGAGCCTACGCCCAGCGCGATCGGGAGCGTCCCGAGCAACGCGGCCATGGTGGTCATCATGATGGGGCGGAAGCGAACCAGGCAGCCTTCATAAATCGCGTCCACCGCGTTCTTGCCTTCGTTGCGTTGGGCCGACAGCGCAAAGTCGATCATCATGATGGCGTTTTTCTTCACGATGCCGATCAGCATGATCAATCCCACGAATGCATACAAGCTCAGATCGATGTGAAAGATCAACAGCGTCAGCAACGCGCCGAACCCCGCGGAAGGCAGTCCGGACAGGATCGTCAGTGGATGGATAAAGCTCTCATACAGAATCCCGAGCACCATATAGATCACCAGCGTGGCGACGATCAACAGCATCCACAGCGTCTGCACCGATGTCGCGAACGCCTGCGCGCTGCCCTGGAAACTGCCGGTAATCGTGATGGGAACGCGCAGCTCGCGAACCGCCTGCTCGATCGAATTCACGGCCTGGCCGAGCGAGTAGCCGGGCTTCAAATTGAAGGAAATCGTGGCCGACGGAAGTTGCCCGGTATGCGTCACCGTCAACGGCCCCACCGTGCGCGTCAGCGTGGCCACTGCATCCAATGGGACCACCTTGCCACCCGAAGCGGAAATGTACAGCTTCGACAGCTCGATCGGATTGCGCTGGTCCTGCGGCAGCACCTCCATGATCACGTAATATTCGTTGGATGGCGCATAAATGATCGAGATCTGACGGTTGCCGTACGAATCGTAGAGCGCGTTCTCTACCTGATCCGGCGTTACGCCGAGCGCCTGCGCCTTTTCGCGGTCGATATTGACCATTACCTCGGGGCTGGTGAGCTGCAGGTCAGTCGTCACGTCCTGCAGATTGGGGTTTTCGCGCAGCTTCGATTCGATAACCGGCGCCCAATGCTGCAGCTCTTTCGTGTCGGTTCCGCTTAACGTGTATTGATACAGGCTCTTGGTCAACTGCCCGCCGATCCGGATGGTCGGCGGGTTTTGCAGATAGACGCTGATGCCGGGAATGCGCGCCAGCTTGGGCCGCAGCTCCCCGATGATTTCGTCCGCGCTGAGCTGCCGCTGCGAGCGGGGCTTCAGATGCATGAACACGCGACCCGAGTTGCCGGCCGATCCGAAGCTACCCGCGCCAATCGAGGACATCACGGACGTCACGTTGGGATCGTGGCGGATCACATCCGCGACCGCCCTCTGGTGCTTGATCATCGCCTCGAATGAGATATCCTGCGAGGCTTCCGTGAACCCGAAAATCTGGTTGGTGTCCTGACTCGGGATAAAGCCTTTCGGAATGATCATAAACATGTAGCCAGTGGCCAGCAGCACCGCGAACGACACCAGGATCGTGATGAAACGATGCTTGAGAACGCGTTTCAGGCCCCAGTCGTAAGCGCCGAGCAAGCCGTCGAAGAAGCGCTCCGAGGCCCGGTAGAGCTTGCCGTGTTCGTGCGCCTCCTGGTGCTTCAAAAAGCGGCTGCACAACATGGGAGTCAACGTTAGCGAGACAAACCCCGAGATCAGAATCGCCACGCTGATCGTCACCGCGAACTCATGCAGCAGCCGGCCCACGATGCCGCTCATGAACAGCACTGGAATAAACACGGCCGCCAGCGAGATCGTCATGGAGATGATCGTGAAGCCAATCTCAGCGGACCCGTCCTGCGCGGCGGTCATGCGATCTTTGCCCATCTCGCGATGACGTACAATGTTCTCGAGCATCACGATCGCGTCGTCCACCACGAAGCCGACCGACAACGTCAGTGCCATCAACGAGAGATTGTCGAGGGTGTAACCAAGAACGTACATCGCGGCGAACGTGCCAATCAACGACATCGGCACGGCCAGGCTCGGAATGATCGTGGCCGAAATATTGCGGAGGAAGAAGAAGATGACCAGAACGACCAGAACAATCGTGACCAGCAACGTGTACTTGACGTCGTCAATCGACGCGCGGATGGTCTCCGAGCGATCGTATAAAGTGCTCAGCGACACGGATGCGGGAATCTGCGCCTGAAAGCTCGGCATCAGAGCCCGGATCGCATCCACCACTTCCACCGTATTCGTGCCGGGCTGCCGTTGCACCGCAAGCACCACGGCGCGCGTGTTGCTGTACCAGCTCGCGACCTTGTCATTCTCAACGCTATCTATCACGCGAGCGACTTCGTCCAGCCGCACCGGATTGCCATTGCGGTAGGCCACAATGAGCGGCCGGTAGGCGGCCGCATTGGTGAGCTGTCCGTTGGCCTGCACGGTGAATGCCTGGTTGTGGCCATACAACGTTCCCGTCGGCTTGTTGACGTTCGATTGTGCGACCGCTTGTTGCACCTGGTCGATTCCGATCCCCCGCGCCGAAAGGGCATCCGGGTCCACCTGGATACGCACGGCATATTTCTGTGAGCCGAACACCGCGACCTGCGCCACTCCATCGACCATCGAGATGCGCTGCGCCATCAAGGTCTCGGCGAATTCGTCCACGGTGGAAAGCGGCAGCGTGGGCGAGCTCAGCGCCAGATACAGAATCGGCTGATCGGCCGGATTCACTTTCTGATAGATCGGCGGCGTCGGCATGCCGGGGGGCAACTGCGAGCCGGCCTTCGCAATGGAAGCCTGCACATCCTGGGCCGCTCCATCGATATTGCGGCTCAGCTTGAATTGAATCGTGATGTTGGTATTGCCGAGCTGGCTGACGGAGCTCATCGAATCCACGCCGGCGATGGTCGAGAACTGCCGCTCGAGAGGCGTGGCCACCGACGATGCCATGGTTTCGGGGCTGGCGCCTGGCAGATTGGCCGAGACGCTAATCGTCGGAAAGTCGACATTGGGCAGATCGCTTACGGGCAGGCTGCGGTAGGCCAGAATACCGAATGCGAGCAGACCCATCATCACCAGCGTCGTGGTGATGGCGCGCCGGATGAAAAATGCGGGGATGCTCATAACACGCTCATAACCCCGGCGGCGCGCCTTCTGCCTGGGCGGCCGTCTTCAGCACCTGGACCTGCGCTCCCGGTACCAGCCGCGATTGGCCATCCGTTACAACGGTGTCTCCGGGAGCAACGCCGCTCGATAGCGCGATTTCATTCCCGAACGGCCGCCCGATCACGACAGGTCGCATCTCTACTTTTGAATCGGGCTTGACGACGAAGACGAATTGGCCGTTCTGACCCGTCTGGACGGCTTGCGAGGGAACCAGCACCGCATTCGGCTGCTGCGTCACCGTCAACACAACGTTGACAAACTGGCCGGGCCACAGGCGGTTATCGTTGTTGGCGAAGGTTCCCTTCAGACGAATGGTTGCGGTGGTTTGATCGACGGTGTTGTCGGCGAAGGTCAAAGCGCCGCGCACCGGATTGCGTTCGTTCTTATCGATGATGGCATCGACTGGCAAACGGTTTCGCATCCGTTGGTTAATCTCGGTGAAATCGCTCTGAGGAACCGAAAAGGTAACGTAAATCGGATGAATCTGATTGATCGTCACCAGCGGAATATCGTTGGCCTTGATCAGATTACCTTGCTTCACCGCGAGGTTCCCGGTGCGGCCATCGATAGGGGATCGGATAGAAGTAAATTCCACTTGCAAGCGCGCGTTGTCGATGGAGGCTCGATCGGCGCTCAGCGTTGCCTCGAGCGCGCCGGACGTGGCAGCCTTGGCCTGGTATTCCTGCTTCGAGACAACACCCCGTTGGAACAGCTCGTTGAAGCGCTGAGCATCCGCCTGGGCGTTTTCGGAGTTGGCTGCATCTTTGGCGAGGTTGGCCTCAGCCTGCTTCACCTGCTCTTCATACTGGCGGGGATCGATCTTGAAAAGCTCCTGACCCTTCTTCACGTAATCGCCTTCCGTAAAATACACATGCGTGAGCTCGCCGCTTACCTGCGCCTTGACGGAAATCGTCGAGTACGCTTCCACGTTCCCGATCGTCCGGATCTGAACAGGGATGGTGCGCTGAACCACCTTAGCAACCGTAACCGGAATGGCCGGTTTGGGCGCGGGCGCCTGGGCCTGTTTCTGGCAGCCGGTTAATACGAGCAGAGCGGCAGTGACACCGGCCGGAACAGGGAATAACCGCACCATGAGTTAGACGTACGACCAGACGGCCCGGTCGCTAATTGTTGAAGAGAAACGGAATCCCAGCCCGATCACATCTCTAGTGTACCCGCCGTGCTACGACTTATCTTTTGCAACAGCGACGAACACGATAGTGAAGAGGGCGCCCACGATGATGGCACCGGCGATCAAACTTCTCTTCGGATCAACGCGCCGGCCGCCAAACCCTTTACCGCCATAATTCTTGCGGATTCGGTCAACTTCGCTGTACGGGATAGTCACTGTCGCCTTCAGATCCACTTCGCGAATCGAAAACATTTGAGGCTCGATCGCTTGCAGGCGGCCGTGATATTCCGTTCCATCGGTCTTTCGGACGGTGAGTTTGCCGCCAATCGGTATCACCTCAACCTGGTCCTTGATCCTCTGAGCGGCGGGATCCAAAGGGACACTTTGCCTCGCAACGAGCGGATACGCCTGAAGAAGCGCCAGCAGGAGGGGTAACGCTCGCCAGCGCCCACAGTCCACTGTCATGATCTTTCCTAGCCCGATCACGTCTCTAGTGTACCCGCCGAGCCGTGCGGGTCAGCAAGATCTGGTGCGCTCACACGAACGCCTCATCCTTGGTCGTATAGCGCAGCCCCGCCCACACGATCCACGGAAAAAAGCAGAGCGCCAGACCGGCGAACGGGTTGACGAGCGCGAGCGCCGTGGCTCCGGCATACACCGGGAGAGCGCCCAAATAGGACTTCCAAATTCTTCGGATTTGGCCGTCAGTCGCATCCTGTTTCAGCAAGTGAGGATCCCGCGTGGCTGCATACCATAAGATGTTATATGCGCCGTTTACCAGGGCAAACGTGCCGCAGTAAAGGCCGCGGCTCCGCGCGCCGGCTCATGAGTCAGATACGCGGCCAGGACGGCCGTGGGAAACGGCACGAACGTGATCAGCAACAGAAGCAGTCCATTGGCGAAAAGAACACCCCGGCTTACTTGTGTAATGACTCCAAACATCTCATGGTGGTTGACCCACATGGTTAGAATCGAGGTGAAGCTGATTACGAACGCCAACAGCGAAGGCCACTGGGCCAGCAGTGCCCGGATCAGGTCTGCGCTCCCAGCCGTGGCGTGATTGAGTTGTGGGACCTTAATCTCGAGAATCAGCAACGTAATGGCGACCGCAAATACACCGTCGCTGAAGGCCTCCAGGCGCGAGGTGTCTGTCTTTTCGAGGGGCGCACGGCCTCCTGAGTTGCCCCGTTCCATTACTGCAAGCGGCCCATTTTACCGACCCTGTAGTCTTCCACCGCCTGCGCCAGTTCTTGCTGGGTGTTCATTACGAAGGGACCGTAGCTTGCCACAGGCTCATGGATTGGTTCTCCACTCATCAGCAAGAGAGTTGTGTCTCGTTTTGCCTCGAGCGTCACGCCCTGCCCGGAAGCGCTAAGGAGCGCAATCTGAGCCTCACCCCGCAACGTCTTAGAATTCACCAGGACGTCACCTTTCAGCAGCAAGAGGCCGGTGTTTTGGCCGGCTGGTAGACTCAGCTCAACCTGGTGGCCGGCCTTTAACTGGATATCGAAAAGATTGACAGGCGTGTAGGTCCGCGCAGGACCTTTTACCCCATTCAATTCTCCGGCGATGACTCTTGCGTAAGAGCCGGAACCCAGATCCGCGCGCGGGATTTGCTCGCTCAGTATTCCCTGATACCGCGGTTGAGACATTTTGAGAGCGCTGGGAAGATTGATCCAGAGTTGGATCATTTCGAATGTTCCGCCCGTTTTGGTGAATTCGCGTTCATGCTTTTCTTCATGCACCACGCCGGAAGCGGCCGTCATCCACTGCACGTCGCCAGGCTGGATCGTGCCCGAATTCCCCGCCGAATCCCGATGGTCTACAGCTCCTTGATAAGCGATCGTTACGGTTTCAAAGCCGCGGTGCGGATGCTCTCCCACACCTCTCGGCCGATTGGAAGGCTTGAATTCCGCAGGCCCCGCGTAGTCCAGCATCAGAAACGGGTTGATCTCTTCGCCGATTCCATTCGAGGGGAACATATTGCGTACGGGAAACCCGTCGCCGACCCAATGTGATGAGCCGGGTCCAAACACTCCCATGATTGTTTTTGCTTCTTTTACTTCTGACATTTTCTCTCCTTTATTTCTCGAACATCTCTTCCGCTCGGCGGCCCAGCTTGCGCAACAATCCCAGAAGGAGTATGCGCTCCGCGGGAGTCAGCGAGGAAACCGCTTGCTCCATCGCTTGTTGGTGCTTGGCAAAGAGTTTGCAAATCAGCTTCCGGCCTGCGCCGGTCAGATGGACAATGCGGGCGCGGCGATCCGTTGGGTCGCCGCCGCGCGCGACAAGGCCCCGGTCTTCCAACCGATCGACGGCGGTTGTAATGGATCCGCTGGTGAGAAGAACCTTTGCCCCGAGCGCGCTCACTGGCAGACAGTTTTTGTGTAGAAGAGCCTCCAGGACGCCGAAATCGCTCCGGCACATACCGGCCGCTTCAATGCTGCGGCTCGCATGTCTCTCGATCGCCCGGGCGGCCTTCCATAAAACCAGCCAGAGATGAATTCCGCTCGTATCCGGCCCGCTTGACTTCTGCCTTTTTATATCTCTTGATATAAAGATGCTTGAGATCAAGTAAAAGGCGCAAGCGGATTCCTCACCCCGGCCGGAGTACAATGCCGCTCGCCAGTGGCATCGTGCTCGGTCTCGAGATACGGGTCCGGATTCGCGACGCTGAAGGTTAACATCAGGATGAATTGAATGCCGTGGAGATGAAGCCGAACCGCTTCAACTTCACCGGAAGATGCGCCAGGTTCGAAGAAGCTAACATGCCGATACCGGCTTAATTAACTTCCCGCGGATCAGTCCGCGCGGCGTGATGGCGCAGCGTGCCTACGGACAGGCGGTTCGCTTCGCGATCCTGGTCCAGGACATGCCGTCAGGGCAGGCGGTATTCGTTTTCGGAATGGAGCGTTGGGCTTACGAACCTCCATTTGGCCCGCTATAAAGCTTCGATTTCAACTGCCCGTTGAATAACCGGGTTTCGCCGGGCGCGTCAGGTATCCGATCCATTCGGAGCCAACCGCGCCACGACGCTTGCCGGACGCGGTTCGAACTCGCTGCTCACGACGACCGTCCTGCCCGATGGCGGGGTAAGCGGGCTCGCCTGTGCGGTTCTGTTTTGGGTGATGGCGCGGAGTGTGGGGCAGCAACTCTGCATTGGCTCCATGGCTTGGGGCGATCGGCAATACCATCTGGGATCTTCCGCAAGACGCATGTACGCGAGTCTGGAACACGACTACACTCGCGAGAGGAGTTATATCCGCTCGCTCCTCGGCGGAACCAAAACCCGGTATCGTTTCCGATATTGGAGTACTTTTAAATGAAGAGATCAACGCCGGCATGAAAAAAAACTGCAAGCTTCTTTGCTTGCGCCTTGCTGATTGAGCGCTTTCCGGCCAGTATTTCGGACACGCGGCTCTTTGAGCCAATCACCGCCCAGAGATCCTTGGGGGCTAATCCGCGCTGTTCCAGCAAGAACGCGAGCATGTCGTGCGGCTTGGATTTCTTTGCGGCGGATACACCGTGGCTTCGTAATCCCGAATGAGATTCGCGAGGAGATCAAGTAGCGTATCCTCTTCTGGCGTCATGTTGCGCTCACCCTTTATCAGCAGGGATTCCACGATTGCAAGCGCACGGTCGTTTTCCTCTTCCGTCGTGATGACGCGCGGGACGGCCTTTGCCAGCAGGCGGCCGTAACGCTTCAGATCAATAATTTCGGTCAAAGTTCCCATTTGTCGTATTCCTCGTGCGTGCCGATCTTCTTGATGTAGACGATCTGCTTGCGCGGTAGTGGACGAACGTCGCGATGCGGAATTTGTTTCCGCCGATGTTGAATGCCGTGAGATCACTAACGAATGATGCGGACGCGAATGTCGCTTTCAGATCGCCAGGATTGCGCCATGTCGAGGATTCGACGGCATCGGCCCAATGCCACATTGCAGCGGCGGAAAGCGGCTCAGCTTCGATGAACTCCCGAATCCGCGTCTCGGCCACAATCCTCGCATCGGTATGTTCCCATAAAGGGAATCAACAGTTCAAGCGGAACCGTAAAACTTGAACACAATTGAACACGATCTTTAAACGGGCGAATGGAATAACTTCAAACTTATCGTTTGTTTGGTGAGCGCGGTAGGAATCGAACCTACAACCTACTGATTAAGAGTCGTAGCGGATGGCTTTCATTCCATTTCATCTTTTTGCATAACTGTTCACAAATGAGTGACTTACACGCAATTGGGCTATCATCGCGTTTCGGCCATTTTCATTGCTTTTCATTTGTCATACCCACAAAAAGCCCCACAGTCTACCCAAAAACACGGATATCGTGATATGTTTGATCCAGCCGCCTAGCTCCTGCAGGGCGACAAGCGGATTCCCTGATTCCGCTGGCGGCTAATCCAATTATCAGGGCGCAGCAGGGAGCGAATGGAACATCTTCCACAAAACCCGCTATCGTTGGCGGCAGTCCTTCGAATCAAAGATGTGGAGAAACAGGTCCGTTGTATTTTCCAAGAATTCTTGGATCGATACGCTACTACAAAGAGCCCCGGCTTTAGCGATGACACATTGATCAAAGGGATCGATCAAATCTCAGATCTGCTCGCGGGCACGGGTTTTTTATCAGTATTCGACGTCCGTGTCATTGAATGGGTCAGTACCGGACAGTCATTTTCTCCCCATGCACTCGCCAAAGAAGCTCTCAGGTTTGTTGACGATCTCTTAGATGAATGGCTTTGGGGAGTTGACATGCGAAGAAAAGATCGACTCGGTGATGCCGCTGAACATACGGACGCGTTATTCCTCATCGGTTCTGGCCAGAGGTTAGATCCAGAAAATCCAGCCCACGAAGCGTGTCGGAGATACCTACGAAAATCCAGAGATCAAGCATCCATCCGAATCAAGTACTACGTGGATATGGCTGCCTTACAGAATGTCGAGAAAGCCCCCGACGAAGCGGCGCTCGTTCACGGCCAAGACTCAAAGGGATGTACTGACAGCGATCCTGTGGCGACCGAGCGCAAAATCGCCTACGCGACTTATAAGTCCGAGTGTAAAACTCGCGGAGTGACGCTTACCCAGCCCAAGTTCGCTAAGGCCGCATGTCCGACATGGAATGATAAGACGCCAATTTACTGGTGGATAAGTAACGATCCACGCTCTACGCAGACCCATGATATCCTGATTCGGAATGTCTTAAGAACTAAACCTCACTTGAAGTAATTCCCACCTTTCCCACGTTTCCCACCTTTTTTTCGCTTGACTCCAACTTTGTTGGATGCTTTAAGCTACTTGCATGTTATCCGATGCAAGGGTAGATACAGCACTCCAAAGTACTGACATACACGGCGATTTAGATCGCGCGGTGGACGAATCCCAAGCTTCTGACATTCTACGTGTCAGCAAATCTTGGTTGCAAAAAGACCGCATGCGCGGCTCGAATGCCATCGGCCCGCCATGGATCAAGATCGGTTTCTCAGTTCGCTACCTACGCCGGGACCTGATCGGGTACATGCGCTCCTGTCCGGGCGGCGGACGGAGAGGCGAGGCCTAATCGCAAATGCTCCATCTGAAGAAGTAGTAAAACAAATTCACTCTCGTAAGGACAAAAGGACAAAAATGCAAATCGAAATCAGCAAAGACGACTATCAACTGCTCGAGTCCGTTGTCGAAACTGCAGAGCTAGCGCAGGTAGCGGCTTCGACGGCAAACAACTTAAACGCAATGGCCGCCAGACATCGAGACGCCTATGTAACGTCCATGGCTGCGAAGTTAAACATCCCGAAAAATGTGTTTCCACGAGCATCACGAGCTAGTGGGACTTATCAAATCGAGTGGCCCGATCCACCGCAAGAAGGCGAGCTAGGCCGGGGAAAGAACGCCAACATCACAGCGCGATTCATTCGACCTTTTTTGTGGTATATACGGCGACGAAATCCCGTTTTGAATAGGGCCGCCTTTAGCAAGCGGCCCTATTCGTTTGGGTTTGCCCGGTTGACAGCCGGGCGGAAAGACAAGAGACATGGATAGAATACCGAAAACAAACACTTCGCGCAATGTTCCAAGGAGCAATCGCCTCGCAAGTCGCGTGATCCTAGCGGACGTCGAGAAACACGGCGGACCTGAAAGCGGGCTGGTTCGCTGGGCCATTGCTTACCGTGAGCGGCAATTCCGGGAACGCGACATTCAACGCGGCCAGCAACGCCTGTTCGTCGGGGATGCCGCATGACACCCAGGATGGGTTCCAACGTCGATGAGATCCTGAGCCACATCACTATCACCGCCGTAGCGGAATCGCTCGGACTCAAAGTAAAAATGCGCCGTTGCCAGGCCACATGGCGACCGAAGGCTGACGGCTGGAACGTCAGTTTGAACGACGCCAAGGGTGTCTGGTTCGATCATGCCCGCGGGGAGGGCGGTGGCGTACTCGACCTTGTCGTGCGGATACGCGACTGCACGCGCCTGGACGCGTTGCAGTGGCTCTCCTATCTGACTGGAGTTCCGCTCTACAACCCGAGCGTCGAGGACCGCCAGGCATTGGAGCGTAAGCTTCGTGAAGCAGAGAACGAGGGCCGTGCGTTTATCGACTGGCGGTATCGGTCCGTCGAGTTAATCCGGGAACTCCGGGATGAGCAGATGGCGGTCTACCGCGGCGCTGTACGCTACCTGCTGAACCACCCTGATCCTGAGCCGGGCGATTTCAAATATGAGCTGGCTGAGAAGGTTTTCGATTCCTACTGGCAGCGCGTCGAGCAGGCGGATCGCGCCCTTGATGTACTCCGGGATGCCACTGCGACCGAGTTACTTCCGGTTTTTCGTTCCAATATCCGGCGTAAGGCGGAAGTTGCTGTATGACGGCCCAGGACCGGGAGCTCCGGGAAGCGCAGATGGCGATCGTCAATAGCAAATTCGCCCATGATGACTTTGGCCCGAGAAATGGATCGACTTCAGGAGAAACGGCTGATCTTCCGAAATTGTTGGATTACCCGTTCACCGATGTAGGCAACGCCGAGCGCATGGTGGAGATGCACGGCGCGGAACTCCGGTACTGCCATCCATGGGGAAAGTGGCTTTATTGGAACGAAGAGCGCTGGTGTCTGGACGCGACCGCGGAAGTGGTGCGCAGGGCGAAGGCGACCACGCGCAAAATGTTCATGATGGCCGCCCGGCTATCTGATTCAGATAAACGGGATCGTCTTTTCAAACACGCTCGGGATACCGAAAAATACGCCCATCTCAACGCCATGATCGCACTGGCGGCGGCGGAAGAAAAAATCCCGGTATTGCCAGCAGATCTAGATTCAGACCCATGGCTGCTGAACGTGCTGAACGGGACCGTAGACCTTCGGACTGGGAAATTAGGGCCGCATTGCCGAGAGCACTTGATCACCAAACTCGCGCCAGTAGAATACGATGCCGGTGCTGAATGCCCAATGTGGCTCGCATTCCAAGAAAAGATCATGGGCGGAAACGCTGAACTGATCCGCTTTAAACAACGTGCCGTCGGATACAGTCTGACGGGCATTGCCACAGATAAGCGCTCTCTTTTCATGTACTACGGTTCCAAGGGGAACAACGGCAAGACCACTGAGTTGGAAATGCTCCGGGAAATACTGGGGGAATACGCGGGCCAAATCCGAGTAGAGCAGTTGATGGAACAGCAACACCAGAGCGGGAACGCTCCTTCACCGGATATTGCAGATCTGCGGGGCCAACGGTTTGTACTCGCAAGCGAGCCAAGGGAAAACCAACGCTTGGCGGAGGCCAAAATAAAATACCTCACCGGCATGGGAACGATCAAGGCCCGGCACCTTCACAAGGAAAACGACGAGTTCAAACAGACGTGGAAGATATTCATGGAGTGCAACCACAAGCCGGTGATCAGTGGCACTGACCCGGCCATCTGGAACAGGATCGGCTTGATCCCGTTCGAGGTTGAGATTCCCGCTGAGGAGATCGACATGACGATGCCGGCGAAGTTGCGCAGCGAACTTCCCGGCATTCTTGCGTGGGCTGTACGCGGGTGTCTTGACTGGCAACGAAACCCGGTAACAACACCAGATCAGGTACGGGATGCGACCGCAGAATATCGCTCGGAAATGGACGTCATCGGCCGGTTCATTTCGGAGTGCTGCGTGGTCGGTGACTACTCGTCATGCAGAGCCAAAAATCTCTATTCCGCATACAAGATTTGGGCCGAAAAATCGGGCGAAAACGCCATTTCTATGACGACTTTCGGAAATGTCGTCACAAATCGAGGTTACCGCAAAACCCATGATATGAAAGGAAATAAGTACGATGGCATCGGACTGTCTGAAACGGCATGACGACTTATGATGACTTCTCCAGGTTGTAGCTCACGGGAGATGTTATATGGGAAAGAATGCGGAGACCCGTCAGAGTCGTCATGGTCATCATCGGAAAGGAGACAAGTTGAGACAAAAAACCTGCTTCATCAGCAGTAACGTCGCGGCTGCCTGCGACACCTGTGGACTGCCTGCCGAACCGGTGCACTTACCGGAGCAGCATCACGGGTTCTACTGCGCTGCGTGTTGTCCGGTGTGTGCGCATGACTGAGCCGCGGCAGGATAACA
>JBPCOQ010000009.1:0-16987 GCA_051000095.1 Bryobacteraceae bacterium
AACGGCGTCAGGGCCTGCTCCGTCTCCCTCAACTCCACCTTACGCCCGTCGAATATCCGCGTCCCTTCAGCTTCCATGCTGTCAGTTTACGCGCCTACCCTCCAACTTCGGAATTCAGGTTAAACGATCTCGCGCGATTTGTCCAGCAAAATCGACGGGGGTACCTGAACTGTTACTTGTTTTGATGGTACGCCCGAATCCATCCGATGTGGTCCGCACCCATCGGCCATTGGTCGTTGCGATCTTGGTCGGCGGGCTCGCCGTGTCGCTATACACATAGTTGGTCACGGCCCCAAAGGGCGAGCTACTAGTCTGGGGCCGCGCGCTTGGATCATACGTAATCGATGCCGTATCACCATTCGGCCCGGTTTGCGAGCTCGGCGCCAGAAAGCTGGTCCAGTTCATCGTGCTCGTCAATGAATTCGTCGTCATCGCCGACGGCGCCGCCCAGTTCGTGTTCGCATTGATTGTGGGCGTGGTCGTCACCCCGTTCACCGTGACACTTGTCGGATTTCCGCCGATATCCAAGTTCTGACCGCTTGATCCAGCTAGAGTCCGGGTTCCCCAAAGATTTCCGCGCAGGCCGAAGGCGGTCCCGTAATTCGGGTCATGCCGGTTGATTCCCGGTACATCCGCCGGTGAATTTGTATCGTAGAAGTTGTTCACGAGCGTGATCAGCGGCCCGCCGGCCGCTTGCACCTGGCTTTGGATTAGCCGGTTGAAGATATATAGCGGAGTGTAGTTGGTGTAGGAAGCCGAATATAAGTTCGTATACGTCCTTACCGCCGTCGCCAGGTTCCCCCAGTCGTACAACTGCGTCTGCGTTACGTTCCCGTAGTTGTCCATCGCCTGCGTGCTCTTCTTCTGCGCCACTCCGTCCTGGGTCGTCACCGTGGAAGCAAGATACGGCCGCCCAGCACCATCCTGCGCCCAGGTGTAATCTTCGTGCGTGATAATCTGGTTGGTATTCAATTGCTTGTTGTCAAATCCAACCTGCAGACCCGCATTGAACTGCGTGCCATCGGCCTGAAAATACCACACCTTCTGCCCGTTTCCTGCGGAATCGGTCAAAATGCCGCTGGCATGCGCATACCGGGCTGGATCGCCCGGGTCGTGCGCGATCGAATAGTTGTAAGTGGTCCCGGAAGCCCCGCGCGCTGCCGTATTCAAGGTCCGGGTTTGCACCTCGCGCAGCGATTGGACGGCATGGCCAAACAACTGGTATTGCCAACCCCGCGTCCCGCCGTACGGCAGCGTCACTTGTGTGAGCTCGCCGCTGGTGCCCGATTGCAGCGAGCCATCGTAAGTGAAGCCGGTCGCCAGGTTCGTGGTAGTCTGCGTCATACTTTGCAACAGGGCCGTGCCGCCGTAGGAGGCCGAGGACATGCCGGCCGGCGGAACCAGCGGCGCCCCGGTGGCGATGCGGAAGCTATAACTCTCTCCCGTTTGCAGTGAGTTCGAAATCCCGGTTAGGAGTGGCTGCGGCCCGCTCCTGATATCTTTACTAACATGGCTATCCTGATCGCGGTCGCGCAAGCTATGCCGGAAGAGAAATACGGATTCCGGCTGCCGCTGTATTGCTGCTAACGGTGATGCAACCCAGCAAGTCAGCCGTGACCTGGATGTGGACGGCAACAATTTTTCTGGCGTGCATTGGCTTAGCCGTGGTGATCCGGAGGTCGATTGTTCTGTATACCGGGCCGGGAACCGGTTACAACGCCGAACTGGATATCGGCTTTGCGCAGCATCCCCGGTTGACGCTGGTTCACATCATTCCGGGCTTCTTCTTCATGCTGCTCGGACCGATGCAATTTGTGCGCCGGATACGCGCCCGAATGCCTGCCGTGCATCGCTGGATTGGACGAATCTTCCTCAGCCTCGGACTGGTGATCGGAATCACCGCTTTCGGATTGGGATTCCAGACCTCTATCGGCGGAGTGAATGAAACCGTTGCGACCACGCTCTTCGCCCTGCTGTTTCTGTTCTCGTTATGCAAAGCGTACATCCATGCCCGGCGCCGCGAGTTCGCGCCACACCGCGAGTGGATGATACGCGCCTTCGCCATCGGACTGGCGGTCGCCACGATTCGGCCGATTATCGGCGTGTTCTTCGCCACCAGCCATCTGACCGGCTTGACGCCCCACGAGTTTTTCGGAACGGGGTTCTGGCTGGGATTCACCTTGCAAACGATCGCGGCTGAGGTATGGATCAACCACACCCGTCCGGCCCCTGCGCGCGTTGCGGCGATAATGTAGTTCGAGTTATTCAATGCGTCTCATTCTTCTTATCCTGACTGCTATGCTCGCCTTCGCTCAAACCAAGCCGCGCGCCCGCGATCTCGGCGTTCCGTTTGATGGCTCGCCTGGTCCGCTGAACGCGATCACTGATATCGCCGGGATCGAGGTCGGCCACGCCACGTTAATCGAAGGCGATTCAGTTCGCACTGGCGTGACCGCGATTTGGCCGCGTGGCAAAGCTTCGTCCGATCCGGCCTTCGGCGGCTGGTTTTCACTGAATGGCAATGGTGAGATGACCGGCACCACGTGGGTTGAAGAATCCGGGTTTGTGGACGGCCCAATCCTGATCACCAATACACACAGCGTGGGCGTGGTCCGCGACGCATTTATCGGATGGCAGGTGAAGAATCAGCGGACGCCCGGGTCGACCAGCTTCAACGGTGGATTCTGGTCCCTGCCGATTGTCGCCGAGACTTACGATGGTTTCCTGAACGACACGAACGGATTTCATGTGAAGCCGGAGCACGTGGTTCGAGCGTTAGAAGGCGCGCGGCCGGGCGCGGTGCTCGAAGGCAATGTCGGGGGCGGCACCGGGATGATCTGCTTCGGTTTCAAAGGCGGTATCGGGACCGCCTCGCGCCTAGTGGACGGCAAATATCACGTCGCGGCGCTGGTGCAGTGCAACTGCGGCTCCAGAAACCAGCTCCGCATTGCCGGCGTGCCCGTTGGGCCGGAGATCCCAGTGTCTCCCGCCACGGCTCGGAATCGTGTGAGCGATGCCGATGAACGCGGTTCCATCATCATTGTGATCGCTACTGACGCACCGTTGCTGCCCCATCAGACCAAACGCCTGGCTCGCCGCGCGACGCTGGGATTGGGGCGGCTTGGATCGGTTTCGGGCAATGGATCGGGAGACATTTTCATCGCATTCTCAACCGCCAACGCGAAAGCTGCGGCGGCCGGAGCCGATCCGGTAAACGTGGCGATGCTTGGCAATGACGCGCTCGGGCCGATTTTCGCGGCCACGGTCCAGGCAACGGAAGAGGCGATCGTAAACGCGATGGTCGCGGCGGAAGATATGACGGGTTTCGGTGGCCATACGGCTCGCGCGCTGCCGCATGAGCCTTTGCGCCAGGCGCTGAAGAAATACAACCGCCTGTCTCAGTAGGCCGCAAATGGACACGAATAAACGCAAATGTCCGAAATTATTTTGATTACCGGCGCTACGGGCCAGCAGGGAGGGGCTGTCGCGCGACACTTGACGGGCAAGGGCTGGGATCTCCGCGCTCTTGTGCGGCATCCTAAATCTCCCGCTGCTCTAGCCCTATCTGCGTCCGGCGTCGAGCTCGTTTCCGGCGACTTTTCCGAGTCGGACCCGCTGAACGCCGCTCTCATCAACGTGTACGGCGTGTTCAGTGTTCAACCCGTGATGGCCGGAAAAGCAGACGAGGAAGTCCGCTACGGTAAGCGGCTAGCTAAGGCCGCTCAGCAGGCAGGAGTCAAACATTTCATCTACTCTTCGGTTTATGGAGCGCGCAATGCGGAACAGGTACCGCACTTTGCCAGCAAGGCTCTCATCGAGGATTACGTCCGAACCCTTGAACTGCCCGCGACCATCCTCCAACCCGCCGGCTTCATGGAAAATCTGCTGCCGAAAGTGCGTGACGGAATCGCGAAAGGCAGGCTGATCACTCCCGCGGCCGTTGACGTGCGGCAACCGCTGATCGCTGTCGATGATATTGGCGCTTTTGCCGCTAAGGCATTCGCAGCCCCGGACCAATACATCGGACGCGCGATTCCTCTGGTCGGCGATGTCGCGAGCGTGCGTGAACAGGCGGCAGTGCTCAGCCGGGTGCTGGGCCGGCCCATTAAGCCGGGTCAGTTGCCTTCTTTCCTGACGCGCCTGTTCCTGGGTCGTGATCTATACGCTATGTTCCGGTGGATCAACCAGTACGGCGACACGTTACCGTTCGATCGCGATGAGCTTCAAAGGATTCACCCGGAGCTGATGAGCTTCGAAACGTGGACACGGAAGCATTACCTTGCTGACGAAATCCGCACCGGACCAGTCTAAGCGGCCGATCAAGACGCTGGAGCGAGTGCTCTCGAAAGCCGGTCTTGGTTCACGAACGGACGCGCGCCAGTGGATCGGCGCGGGGCGCGTTGAAGTCAACGGCAAACGCATACAGGCTCCCGATCACTGGGTGGACCTGGAGCGGGATCGCGTTACTTTCGATGGCAAGCCGGTGAGTCAACAGGCCAAGCGCTACCTGCTGCTGTATAAGCCGAAAGGCTACATCACTACCTACAAGGACCCGGAAGGCCGGCGGACTGTTTACGATTTGATTCCCGATGTGGATCAGTTTGTCGGAACCGTGGGCAGGCTCGACCAGGATTCGAGCGGCCTGCTGCTCCTGACCAATGACACGCAGTTCGCCGAGGCAGTCACCAACCCGGATCGCCATGTGTCAAAGACCTACCTGGTGAAAGCTTCCACTCGGCTAACCGGGGAGCAACTTGAGTTACTGCGGCACGGGCTCGTGTTGAGCGATGGTCCGGCACGGCCCGCGGTCGTGAAGCGCATTCGGGATTCAGCGAAGTATTCGTTCATCGAGATCACGATTGACGAAGGGCGCAACCGGCAGGTGCGGCGCATGATCGAGGCGCTCGGGGCCAAGGTTCTCAAGCTGGTGCGGGTTGCAATTGGTCCGATCACGATCGGCGAACTGCAGATGGGTAAGTACCGGGAGTTGACGGCCGGCGAAGTGAAGCAGCTCAGTCTCGTGCAAGGGAAGGCGAAGGTAAATCGAAGCAATGGTTGAATCCGGAGAAGCGGGTCGCGAAGGCGGATCATCAAGAACAGAGGCGCCTACTGGGCCCCTTTGCCAGACCTTTGCCGAATTTATCCCGGCGCTCTCCAGGCGAAACCGCCCAGTGCCACTTACTTTGCGAAATCCGATTTTGTCTCCAGCAAGTTGGGGTGCGCTGAGTGGGACAAAGCAGGAGAAGCTCCGCAATGACTGCCCCGTGCCGCTCATTCAACGGCGAGGATCGAGCATTCGTTGTGCTGCACTCTTTTCCTTTTCAAATAGATGACTTAGATCATAGAAGGTACGGCGGTATAGGTGTATTACTGGTAAGTAAGATTGGCAGGCTGACCTCAGCGCGAACGCTTCAATCTTGAAGAACCGGTGGAACAGGAGAATTCATGAAACAATTTATCGCATGCGCATTGGCCGCATGGCTCGCGTTACCCTCCGCGGGATTTGCTGCGAATCACCGTGAGGCACCCATAACAGCGTTGGATCGTTTAGCCGACATCACGGATTTTTTTGCTTTCGTCAGCTACGACGACCCCAGCAAAGTGACGATAATTCTCAACGTCGATCCGCTGTTGGATCCTTCCAATGGACCCAACTATTTTCCATTCGACCCGGACATTCTCTACGAAATCAAGATTGATAACAACAACGACGCCCAGGAAGACGTCACATTCCAGTTCCGCTTTCAGACCGAAATCCGGCCGGCTCCAGGCAGCGGCATTCCACTGGCTGTGGCGCAAGGCATTTACACCACTCCGATCGGCATTACCGGGGGCCGGAGTGCGCCGGCAACTGGCCCTGCAGGTGTTGCGCCCGGCACGCCGATTGTGCCGCGTGAAGTTTCCGCGCTGGATGGACCCGGCTCCGAGGGCATCACAATTCGCCAGACTTACACCGTAGCGATGGTGCGCGGTAAAAGTAACGGGACCGATGAGAGCGGCAATGGTAACGGAAACGATGGAAATGGCCAGAGCGGACGGACCGAACTTTCGGGCACGCGCAAGCTATTTGCGCTTCCCTCGAACAACGGTCCGCGGACGATCCCGAATTATCCTGCGCTTTTTAACCAGGCCATCTACGATCTGGGGAACGGTATCAGGGTGTTTGCCGGAACTGTGGATGATCCCTTCTGGATCGACTTAGGCGCGGCTTTCGACACGCTCAATCTCCGCAACCTCGGCATCGTCATGAGTGTTGCGCAGGACGAGGATGATTTTACGAACGTAAACCCTGATAATGTCTCCGGTTACAACGTGAACACCATCGCGATCGAAGTACCCATCACGATGCTCACTCGCACCGGGCAAAGGGAGCCAGCTACCAGTCCGGCGGCAACTATTGGCACCTGGGGGACGACCTCACGGCAGCAGGTTACCATCCGTCGCTCACCCGATCCGGCGAACCAGAACGGCCAGTTCCGGCAGGTGCAGCGCATGGGCAATGCCTTGATAAACGAGTTGTTCACTGGTAATGGATCTAAGGATCGGTTCAGCATGAGCGAACCCAAGGACGATCAGCAGTTTGCCCGTTTCTTTTTTGATCCATACCTGGCGCGGCAGGTCAATGCGATTTTCCCGTTCGTCAGAGTACCGGACCCACCACGGAACGACCTGCGGCCACTGTACCAGTATCTGCCGCCGATCGCCGCGCCCGGCACGCCTCCCGGTCCCATCGCCGATTTGCTGCGACTCAACACGGGCGTTCCGCCCACACCGCAGGCTACACGAAGCAGGCTGGGCCTGGTTGGCCTTGCACCGCCGCGCCGCGATCCGGCGGGTTATCCCAATGGCCGCCGCGTAACGGACGATGTCACGGATATCACGGTGCGGCTGACAGCCGGCGTCTTCAATCCGGCGTTTAACATCGTGCCGAATAACCGGTTAGGCGATGGCGTGAACGTCAACGACACGCCGCAGTTTGAGACATTCCCGTACGTTTGGTTCTCTCATGACGGGCGGAACAGCCGTCACCTCGATCCGGGTGAGCCGGGATGCACGATGGGCGCGGGCGCTCCTTGTCCGCCTCCCGACAATCAACGCTGAGTCCCCTGCGGCCGTATCGCGGAAATATGCGATACGGCCGCGCCTCTCCCGATTCCGAAGAATGACCTGAAATGTTTCGTTTACTCATTTTCATTACGCTGCTCTGGGCTGTTACCGTTTCCGCGCAAAAACCCGTTGCCCCTCTTACCCCGGTCCAGCAAAGGATATTGGCGGCGGAAGCGGCTATTCGCAAGAGTCCCAAGAATGCCGAAGCCTACAACGATTTGGCTCTCGCATTTGTTCACCGGGCCCGCGAGACCTCGGATCCAAAATACTACCGGCAGGCGGAAGAGGCGCTCGGGAACTCGTTTCGCGTGGCGCCCGAAAATTTTGGCGGCCAGAAGATTCGAGTTCAACTCTTTATGGGACGGCACGAATTCGTTATGGCTTTGGAGTTGGCGAAGGCTCTCAACGGCCGCGTGCCCGATGATGTTCCAGTCTATGGACTGGTTGCCGACGCCGCTATCGAATTAGGCGACTACAAGGAAGCCGAAGAGGCGGCGCAATGGATGTTAAATTTGCGTCCCCCTACCGCGGTCAGTCTCATGCCGGCGGCGCGGTTGCGGGAGCTGTTCGGCGATGTTGAAGGTGCTCTGGAATTTTTAAATACGGCCCTGCGAATGACCAGTTCTCGCGATACGCTTGAGCGTGCCCAAATCCTGGTCCAAATCGCCCGGTTGTCGTTTGCCACTGGTAAGGCGGACGCGGCCGAGAAGGTCTTGCGCCAGACGCTCTTATTCATGCCTGATTACCATCCCGCCCTGGCCGCGCTCGCGCGGGTCCTTTCCGCTCGGCAACAGCACACCGAAGCGATTGCACTCTGGCGGCGGGAGTGCGAAAACCTTCCCACCGCGCGCAACTACTATGGATTGGCGGATGCGCTCGATCAGGCAGGGCGTCGTGAAGAGGCCGCGAGCGCTTATGCCGACTTTGAAAGACGAGCGCGGGACCTCACGTCGAGCGCCGATAATGCCAACCGCGAATTGATCTTTTTCTACGCCGGCAGCGCTCATAAACCCGAGGATGCCCTTAGCTTGGCGCGGCAGGAGATCTCACGTCGTCACGATGTGTATACGCTGGACGCCTACGCGTGGGCACTCTATGCAAACCATAAGTACGCCGAAGCGCGACGGCAGATCGAGAAGGCTTTGGCATTAGGCATTCGCGATTCTGGAATGCTGCATCGCGCGGAGACTATTCATTCCGCGCCACGCGAGTCCGATGCGCGGCTTACCGGCAGTGACTTGCGTTGAACCCGGCCGCTGCGGTGGTTGGACTTCCGGCCAAGGTGAATATGAAACTGCCACGGTTTTCCGAAGGGCCGCGCCCTTTCGCTCCTCCTATCCAGAATCCTTACCTGGTTTTACGCTTACGCAATTCCATGGCACGAAAATCACTATCTAGCATTGTCGTTTGCCTTGGCTTTCTGAGCGCTGCCGCCCTCGGCGCGGAGAAAGACGGAACTGGGCTCACGATTCGAAAGGCAAGGGAGACGCAGCCCGCCACGCAAGCGGCGATGTTGAAAAGCACCGATGACCGGATTATTGACTACACCAAGGCAATCGCAGCTCATCCGGACGCAGTCGAATACCAGACTTTGCTGGCTGGCGCCTATCTCCAGAAAGTAAGAGAAACGGGGGACGGCCGCTATCTCGATCGGGCGACGCAGCTAGTTGAGAACGTTATATCGGACCACGGTGACAATTACGAAGCGCTACGCCTGCGCACTGAACTGGAGATGAACCGGCATCACTTCGAACTGGCCGCGGTGTACTCCCGAGACCTGACGCAGCTATTTCCGGCCGATGCTTCGAACTTTGGAATTCTAGGGGACGCTCTCATGGAGCTTGGTCAATATGAGAGGGCCAAGCAGGCCTACGAAATCATGGTGAAACGTGTCCCGAATCTGTTCAGCTACAACCGCCTGGCTTACTACACTTTCATTACCGGGAACTGGGAAGGAGCTCTCCAATTAATGAAAGCAGCCGTGGCAGCGGGGAGCCCTTCACCCGAGCATCGGGCCTGGTGCCTGGTTGAGCTGGGGGACCTGTACTTCAAGGCCGGGCATTGGGACAATGCGCGAACCGAATACATGCATGCTCTCGCGACCTTTGCAAACTACCATCGCGCTTATGCGGGGCTCGGGCGCGTTCAAGGGGCGCAGGGGGACACCCTTGGAGCGATCGAGAGCTATCGGCATGCACAGGCAATCATTCCATTGCCGGAGTACGCTTCGAACCTTGAGTATCTATACAGTCTTAAGGGAATGAAGGAGGAAGCACGGAAACAAAGTGAGTTGCTCGATGTGGTGGATCGCCTGGCGCGAGCGAACCATGAGACTACAAATCGCAATCTGGCGCTCGCCTACGCCGATACCGATCGGAATCTCGATCGGGCTTTGGAACTGGTGGAAGCCGAAATGGAAGGAAGAAAAGACGTTTACAGCTACGACGCGCTTGCCTGGGTTCTTTATAAGAATAAAAGATTCCATGAGGCTGAGCTGGCCATGGAACAGGCTTTGAAGGAACAGACACCTGAACCCATTTTCAACTATCACGCTGGCATGATCGCTGAGGCTCTTGGAAAGAGGGCGAGCTGCGTTAGACATCTGCGGCAGGCCCTTTCGTTGAATGCCAAGTTCGATCTGCGCCAAGCAGCAGTCGCGGAACTAACATTACGCAATGTGAGGACTTCAGGTTTTGTGGGAGACAGCCGGAGCTCCACCAGGTGAAGTGAAAGGCCCGGCGCCGCTGTCAGCGCTTCGCATTGCGACAGCGATGACCCTCCTTCTAGGGCGCCGCCAAACTCGGCAGTGTACCCGCGACGGAACCATTCGAAATCCGCCGCGGGCCATCGCCAGGACTTAAGGAGTGCCGCCGGGTGTAGTATTCAGCATCGTGAGACCAGGGGTTCCGCTGGGCAGCGTTGGCCCACCCGGCGCTTGATAAGCCAGCAGGATTACCTGCGTGGATGTGCGGCCGCCTGAATCCGTTGCGGACACTTGTATCGGGTAGAATCCCGATCCACTCACGAATTGGATGATAGCCGTTGGGCTGTTGGCCCGTTGCAGAATCGCCGGTATCAGTGGACAACTGGAACCGCCAAGACTGCTTGGGCAGAAGCTCTTCGCGTTGGCGGGAATGGAGAACGAGAAGCTCCGCAACGACTGTCCTGTACCGCTCAGGGAACGGCTGAGATCGAGCGTTATTTGCGCCGCGCTGAACGGCGAAGTGCTGGATGCAACAGGTGTCGCAGCGACAACAACGGAGGTTTGTTGCAAGGGAACGGGGCAGGAGGCCAGGAACGGTCCCGCGATCTGGAGGACTTGCGCCATGCTGAGTGGCATGTCAAACGCGTTGGGAAACGGGGATGCCGACACGCCCGGGACGGCGGGAGCAGCTGCGCCCGGAGCCACCGGTTGAAAATTCCCACTCGCCAGGCCACCGCCCGCGATCAGATTCAAGAAAGAAGCATGGCGCGCTTCGACCGTCGCGATGGTAGCGCTGGTTTGAACCAGACCTGGGTCGGTGATCTTGTTGATGGCGCCATCGTAGGCTGCAACCCCGGTGTTCTCTAGCGCTTGAGCTGTTTTCAGGAAGTCATCAATAGTAACTACGGGAAAGGTGTAGGTGCACGGTTGGGTTGGCGTGCCCCCCAGCGTACGAATCGTTGCAATCAGCGCCGCGACGTGAGCCGCCTCATGATCCCGAATTTGCGTGAGCAGACTGAAGAGGCCTGTTCCAAAGGTAGCCGGAAAGCCCTGGAATACGGATGCTCCGGCGAGATCGGTGGCTGTGAACGCAGGGGGATTCCCGGTTACCGAGCCGATCAATCCGGTTAGGGATGTTTGACCCGTCGGAGGCGCTCCCGCGCCCAGGAACTGGGCGTAGAAAGTCGCTTCCAAAAACTCCAGCGTGAGCGCGTATTGCAGGATGTCGATGTTATCCCCGGCACTCGGGCTGGAGGCGCCTGTACCGGTTTGCGCGACGGACGCCATGGCTACTGTCCCCAGGCCTGCTACCCGGCCTGCAATCGACAGAAACCTGCGGCGCGAGTCATTTGCCGAGCCAAGCACCGAGTTATGTGCAAAGTACTGTTCTAGAATCTCGTGTTTCATTTCACTCATGTTTGTGATTTGTTGCTCCTTTGATGGTTCATCGTGCGAGGACCTTCCTTACCGCCCGAGCTTGCATGGGATCGAACTCGGGATTGAGCGCAAGAACCTGGTCGAGGTATTTGCGGGCAGACGCATCATCGCCCGCCGCTCGCGCAATCATCCCTGCATGATAAAAAAGCCGGGCATCCCGTGTACCCAACCGAAGCGCCGATCGCATCGCTTCCCGTGCCTCGGCCAGCCTTCCCGATTTCAGCGCCGACCAGGCCACGGCATCCGCCCCATAAATGTCACGGCGAAAACCATACTCTTTTATAGCCTCGCGATAGGCCTCGCCGGTCTGGATATTGTGATCGGCATGAAATAGCACCAGGGGACGGTTCGAAGCTGCTCCATTCACCACGGCCAGACGCCCGATCTGCTCGACTAACGCATACCGGGACTCTGCCTCATTCGGCCGGCCCGTTAGCGCGTAGAGATCGCCGAGGGCGGCAACAAACGCTGGGTCGGGACGAATTCGGACAGCGTGTTCGTAATGTTCAATGGCTTCGCGCAAATCGCCCCGCGCCGCGCGTACCCTTCCGAGAGAAGGAAGAGCGTTCACATATCCTGGGAGCGTGGTGAGCGCAGCGCGATAATGTTCCTCGGCTGCTTTGTACTCACCTTCTGAGAATGCCACCTCGCCCAATTGCCAATAACACCAGGCGACCGTCTCGCGCGGAGGCACGGGAAGATCCAGTGCAAGGGCCAGGCCACGGACCAAATGACGGTAAGCCGCAACCGCGTCGCCTCGCAGGAGAGCAAGACGGGCCAAGCGCGTCTGAGCGGCGGTCGAAGTAAAGCCGAGATGCTGCATTCGATCAAACGCTCTAGCCGCTCCGTCATAATCGCCCAACTCGAGCAGCACGTCGCCTAGCATAGCCCAGCCCGCGCCTTTATCCGGCTCGAGCCGGGTCAGCAGGGCGGCGTGATCCCGCGCGGAGATAAATTCGTGCGCGGCAAATTCGGCGTGCGCCAGGGCGGATAATCCACCGGTGTTCTGTTGCGCCGGCACGGATGCGAGCGACGCGCGAGCCGCGCTGGTTGCCAGACGCAGGTCGTCCAAGTTTCCCGTTTCTCTGACTCGTTGAAGAAAGTACGAAGCCAACATGCCCTGAGCCACGAAGTCCTCAGGATCCTGCCTGACCCGCTGTAACAGAAAGCGGATGGTGCCCGCGGTCTCGGCTTCATCGGAGGCCAGTGGCTTCGCGCGCAGCCGCGGTATCGCGGACAGCGAAAATGTTGGCTTCGGCTGAGGAGACCACAGCCCGCGCAGCGCAAACACGCAAATCACCACGGCGGTAATTCCGCCGATCCTCAGCAGGCTAACAACTGTCAAAGATGCGGCCTGGGGAAACCCTACGGCACCGGCGATCTGCTTGGTCACTCGTGCACCGGGTTATTGCCGGGTCTGGTCGTCCACCCCGGACAGAAATGGCTGTATCGGGTCGGCGACGAACGGAAAAGCATCTCGGAACTTTACCTGATTTCCGGGAACGTTGTCGCCCAGGGGCACGCCGTTGTTGATCAGGGTGAACGTCATATCCACGACGTCGTCCATGAGCCGGCGGCCGCCCATTTTTCCAAAGCCTCCGTCCGGATTGTTGCCGCCTCCAGGCCCCTTGTTCGGAACCGTCAGATCGAGCCGCAGGATGTCTCCCTTCCGCTGGATTATGTCGAGGATCATGTTGATGTGCGCGTCGTCGGTGGCGAAGTTTTTCAAATCGGTAATCAGATCGGCCCGAAATCGTCCGCGCGCATCATCCTCCGTGGAGGCTCCGTTATATTCATCCTTGCGCGGCGCCGGAATCAGCCCGTTGTTGACAAGTGGATTCCCGCTCCGGTCGACATTCGTGTATGCTCCGACTCCAAACACCTCTCCACCGTCTGTCACGATTTGAACCACCCGTCGCTGCGTGACCGCATTGACGCCAATTACGTTTGAGGTGCCACGCAGCATGGCCGCGGGGACGCTGACTACGGTCAGCATCGAATTGAAGCCGGCATACGTATCCCGGCCGCGGGCTCCCAACAGCGATCGGTCGGGATTGCCTGGATTCATGAGCGAAGAGGCGACGAACCGGTTCGCTCCCGTGTCGTCGAGGAAGAACGGATCATCGGCCGAGCCAGCGTAAAAGCTAACGCCGGTGGCCGGATCCGTGGTCACGACCGGAGGTGGCGGCGTGTAGTCCTGGGTCGCCACGGTCGTGGGCGCCGTGAAGCTTTGGCCGCCAGGCAAGCTGATGGTAGCGGTTTGGGTTGTGAGACGTCCCAGGCCCTTCGAATATGTGACGTCGACGAATAAGTCCGGCTTCGCATCCCCGGTGTTCTCAATCTCAAACCGGTACCGGATGTTGTGGTCGAAAATGGCCATGCCGAAATGTTCCGAAGACACTACGAATCCTTGGGTGCTCATGACCAAAACTACTTTGGAGTTATCGTTTGGGTCGAGAAACGCGTATGTGTCGGCTATATCGGATCCACGGTCTTGAGCGGTGGTAGGGGAGTCGATGTGGTCGGATGCCTTAACGCCCGCCGTGGGCACTCGCTGGATCGCGATCACTCCTGCGATCGCAAGCGCGATGAAAGCCGTTAGGCTGAGTTTCGGGTAGCTCATGATTTCTCCTGTTCGTGCACTCGCTGGCTCTGGCATACTCGCCGGATCCGCAATTATCGAGACTTCCTTCAAGCTACCCCGTTCAACCGCTAAGACATATGATCTGCATCATGTTAGCTATCTTTTAGTTGCAAGTTAGAATGGACGGGATCACGCCTTGAGGGCAGTACGAGCGGCAGCCAGGGCTTTCGCCCGGCGGCTTTCTGCATCGAGGCTTACGGCGACTCAAGTAGTATCGACGAGGCAGGCTTGGTTCCTATTCCGCACCGCCATTCAATTACAAACAAGCTCCTCCGGCCATTTAGTGCTGCAACAGCGGCGCAGCCCCTACTCCGGCTTCGGCTCGTCGCCGGGTCGAAGCCGATGCGGCGCTTTGGCGATCCAGACTCAGCAAGCAAAAGCTGGTTTATCGTATCGTTAGAAGGCGGTAATCTGCTCGGATATTGATTCGCACGGCGCGTTCGCTGTTGAGCACCGAGGAGAGCATGGCAACGCCGAGTTCGGTGAAGGCGTACGCCATTTTCGATTCCAGCTTAGAGGTCAGAAATTGTGACCTCCGATTTTGCAATTCCTCACGGCTCAGTTGAAGCATGAAAGCGCCCTCCCTTCGCCTTCCACATCTTCGCTTCGCTCAGCGGGCCAAGGGAAGATCCTCTCTGGCCTCACCGTTCGCGAGTTATGAGCTGGTGAGGACTATATCTAGAAATTCGCGGGGCCTGATGATCCGGATGCCTTCAAACGTGCCGAGCCGGAGCAAGTGATCATCGCCCGTCACAATGAAGTCTGATTTTGACTCAACACCGCATTCAAGAATGCGGTTGTCATCGGGATCGGCACTTGCGTTTACCGTCTTTTTCGGCTCGACAATGACGGCACGCGAGAGGATGGGTTCAAGAGCCGTTTCGATTGCTTCGCCGGGCCATTCAAATCGGTCGGCAAGGATGCGTCTAGTTTCTTGAATGATTGCCGGCGAGAGACATAGGACAAACGCTTCATCGGTATTGAGATCGAGGAGTTGCTGCGGGATGCCGCCAAAGTTGAGCGCCGACACAAAGACATTCGTGTCGAGGGTCCCTCTCATGCTTGAGTTTTATTCTTTTCCCTGCGAAACTCCCTTACGATTCGTACCACGTCCCCTTCCTTGATGCCGCGCTCCTCAGCCCGCTGACGCGCCTCGGCAATGATCTCCCGCCGTTTTTGTTTTTCGTAATTTCGAAGGGCTTCCCGAACAAGCTCGCTCATGGTTCGATTCTCTGCTTGGCGAGTTGCTCCGCGGCTTTGAGCTGCGCTTCGGGCATTGAGATGGAGACGACCTTACTGTTCCTCATAATTGCATTGGCCATGTTATTACATATTATTACTATGTACTAAGAATATCCACCCTCATATAATCCGGCAAGCTGGCGGAAGTCTATCACCGCTCCTCCCTTCGCCGTCCACATCTTCGCTCCGCTCAGCCGGCCAAGGGAAGAGCCCTCCACCGTGGGCGGCTGTTAATGAAGTACTCCGCGGGACTGATAAAGCTATGGCCGACCGCTGCCGCATTGCTGCTCTTCTGCTTGGACGCGGGGCCCGAGCCCAGTGATCGGTAAATGACTGCGGCGCTTCTGAATCACTCCGGTCTCTCAGCGAACGGACCTGCGAGACGGGCGCTGCTCAGTTCAAACTTCGTAAGCGAGGCGCGTCATGCCGCCTCTCTTGAACTGAAGAAAATGCCTTTCGAGCTTCAGGAATGGTCAGCGCAAAAATGCTGAAATTGACAAGCGCTCCAACGATGCAGTATCCACACCACGCCTTCTCTTTTGCCGGCATCTGGTAGAAGTACCAGCCTGCCACTGCCGCCTCAATCGCAGCTTTTCCGGCTGCGGCTAACGGCACCCAAGGCTGGCTCTGAGCCCGCGTTGCTCCCCCAAATGCCGCGATGGAAACGTTGACCGCGAGGCTCGCCAACGAAACTGCTCCGTCCGGCACGCCCAGTGCATAGGCAGCGTCGGATAAGTTGACCTTATCGGAGTCGAAGCTGTCCCAGGGTGGATCGGGCAAATGCTTGATCATTCCAGTCTGCAACAGAGATACAGCGGCCATGCTGGCCATGCCCGTCAGTGATAGCCCGATGATGGCGCGGCGCCGCTTCAGGTCCTGACTATCTCCTCGTTGTAAATCCTCGCGAAGCTGTTTTAAGTTGCCCATTCGTTTCTCCGTTGGTTTTTCACGTGGTCTTCCGCTCCCGGCGCAGTCGTCGTAAACCGAGCCAGCCGAGCGAGCCAATTGCCAGAGCAGCCACAGCGATTGTGGCCACTTCTCTGGCAACCGTCCCCGGTGGTACATACAAGAGACGCCCCTCACCGGTGCGCATCAGCTCCTGGCCGCGCCGCACCAGACTCGCAGGCGCCGTTAGTCCCAGGCCCTTCAGCATGCCGGGCAGCATGGTATGCAGAACGGGGTGCCCGGAGAGAAAATGCACACGCGGGTCGAGCCGGTATAGAGCTGGCGCAGCGTCGTCTATCACAAAGTAAGGACCTTGTGCCACATGCCGCTCAAATTCGGGGTCCTCCACATTACCAATTAGGAAGGTCGGCACTCCCCGCGCTGCAATTACGCTGACCCATGTGCCGTCTTTCAAGAACGCGTCTGCAATGGATTTCCAATGGCCCAATGTGCCGGCATAAGTAACTCCCTTACCGGCGAAGACATTAAACGGAAAATAATCCCAACCCTTCCGCGGACGGCGCACCTCAATCCGAGCTTCCTCCAGTGGGGTGCCCACCACCGCGATCTCGTCCGGGTTGTTCGTCCCGAGCCCACGCTCCGCCCCCTCGGTGGCGAATTTGTGCTCGGAAGGATTGAGCGAGAAAAGGCGGCAGATCGTCGTGTCCATCGCGACCGGGTCCGTCGAGGCGAGGACGCATCCGCACCAGCGAGGGGTGTTGGCGACCGGACCGTCGCCTTCACCAACGATAATGGCATCGCAGACGTGCAGCGCCGGTTTCGTAACGTCTAGGATTCTATCCGCAGTGCTCCGGCGTTGGAAACCTCAAGGCACGCCGCGAAACGCGTGCCGGAGCATTGCGGATAGAATGCGTTGAACTGAGCCGGACCGTACTCTATGGGGATTG